>NZ_CAJPHE010000010.1:0-255935 GCF_905339875.1 Burkholderia sp. BCC1998 | reverse complement strand
TCGCGTTTCTCAGCAGCGCTGCGTTTTCAGCAGCAGAGAAGCGAGATTATGAACCGTCTTTTTCAGTTCGTCAACAACTTTTTAACTGCTTCGTTGCGACGACTGGGGCTCAACTTCCTGCACCGCCGAGGCCGCTACGACCCGCCCGACAGCACCGCTTCCCATCTTCTCCCGCGCCGCGTTTCCGTTAGCGCGAAAGAGGCGTGATTCTAAGCACCTGCCCTCGTCTGCGCAACCCCCTTTGTGAAAATATTTTGAAAAGCCCCCGTGCGCTGCCGCGCACGGGGGCTTGGGGTTCGATGAACTACGTGCCTCCGGCGACCTTGAAGCGGCCGGCAATCTGTCGTTCTATATTATGGCGAGTTTACTTGCCGCCAACCACGGCCTGCAGCCGCTCCACCGGCACCGCGTCGGCCATCGCCGTGTAACCGGCGTCGCTCGGGTGAATGCCGTCGCCGCTGTCGTAGCGGCGCTGCAGCACACTCGGGCGCGCCGGATCGCGCAGTACCGCGTCGAAGTCGACCACGCCATCGAACCCGCCGCCGCTTCGGATCCACCGGTTCACCTCAAGCCGGATCGCCTCGCGCCCGGCCGGCAACGCCGCGGGCGTGAGCGTCGCACCGAAGATCTTCACCCCCTGGCGGTGTGCAGCCTCGATCAACCGGCGATAGCCGTCGATCAACGACGACGCCGTGACCTGCGTATGCGGGTTGTCGCAATCGAGCCCCGCGCGCGGCGGCATCGCAGCAAAGTTGATGTCGTTGATACCGATCAGCACGATCGCCGCCTTTACCCCCGAGCGCGACAGCGCATCGCGCTCGAACCGCGACGCCAGGGACGTGCCGTAGCACGCCGAATCGCTCAGCAGACGATTGCCGCTGATCCCGAGATTCACGACGCCAAGCGAATCCGAACCTGCCGCGGACAGCCGGCGCGCCAGCGCGTCGGGCCAGCGACGGTTGCGGTTCAGGCTCGAGCGCAGCCCGTCGGTGATCGAGTCCCCGATCGCCGCGACGCTCGCCCGCGCGGCCCCGGCCTCGACAGCCAGCTCGGTCACCCACGCATAC
Source organism: Burkholderia sp. BCC1998 (assembly GCF_905339875.1). Taxonomy (NCBI): domain Bacteria; kingdom Pseudomonadati; phylum Pseudomonadota; class Betaproteobacteria; order Burkholderiales; family Burkholderiaceae; genus Burkholderia; species Burkholderia sp. BCC1998. The sequence goes on along the minus strand of NZ_CAJPHE010000010.1, from coordinate 254,868 downwards.
TGGGTAAAGCGCGCACGGAATGCACCGGCGCCCGGATCGTTCACGTGATCACCCGGCGCCGACACGAAATTGAGCTGGTTCGACACGCGGTGCCACACGGTCATCCGCTGGTTCGCGCCCATCCGCAGACTGATCGCATACGCCTGCCCGGCCATCACGTCGATCGCCACCGCGTCGCTTTCGAGTTCCTGGCCCGGCGCGAGCGTCACCGACGCCTTGCCACCGAAGCGCACGGCAGCACTCGCCCCGTCGGCAAGCGCCGCGCCGTCACCCGCGCGCGCAAGACCGGCGCCCTCGATCACCAGCGGCGCGCGACCGTACGCATTGCTCACGCGAATCCGCGCGGCATGCCCCGATACCGTCGGGTAGACGATCTGACGGACCGTACGTCCGCCCACGTCGGGCGCGCGATAGAGCGGCGGCGGCGCAGCCAGGTCGGGAATCGGCTGCAATGCGGTCGCCCACGCGGCGACCCACCCGGCCGGTGCGGCCGAGGCGGCAAGCGGCGACAGGAACACGGACGCGCCCAGCACGGTCGCGACGAAACTGCTTCGAAATGACATCGGCGAAATCCTTATCGGAAAGCGGGCATTGTGCCGCAGAAGCCGCCCGTCTCACGCGCCGGACCGTCTTCCTGCCCTGGCGATCGCGCCCCGACGCCCCTCGTTTACCCGAATCTCCCCGCAAATCCGCGAGAAATTTATTAACCGACCGGTCGGTTGGTTTATACTTCGCACACATTCAACCGGACGAGATCCTCCGCCATGTACACGCAATCCCTCGACATCCCCGGCAACGTCGCATCGCTCGACGCCGCAGCCGAGTCGCCCGAGCAGGCGCGGTTCGACGCGGTCATGGCCGCGGACGGCAAGATCGAACCGCAGGACTGGATGCCCGACGCCTATCGCAAGACGCTGGTGCGCCAGATTTCGCAGCACGCGCACTCGGAAGTCGTCGGCATGCTGCCGGAAGGCAACTGGATCTCGCGCGCGCCGAGCCTGAAGCGCAAGGCGATCCTGCTCGCGAAGGTCCAGGACGAAGCCGGTCACGGCCTCTATCTATATAGCGCGGCGGAAACGCTCGGCGTCTCGCGCGACTCGCTGATCGACGCGCTGCACGCCGGCAAGGCGAAATACTCGAGCATCTTCAACTACCCGACGCCGACCTGGGCCGACGTCGGCGTGATCGGCTGGCTCGTCGACGGCGCCGCGATCATGAACCAGATCCCGCTGTGCCGCTGCACGTATGGCCCGTACGCGCGCGCGATGATCCGCGTCTGCAAGGAAGAGTCGTTCCACCAGCGTCAGGGCTTCGATGCGCTGCTGTCGATGATGAAGGGCACCGACGCGCAGCGTGCGATGGTCCAGCAGGCGGTGAACCGCTGGTGGTGGCCGGTGCTGATGATGTTCGGCCCGAGCGACGCCGATTCGGTCCACAGCAACCAGTCCGCGAAATGGGGCATCAAGCGGATCACGAACGACGACCTGCGGCAGAAGTTCGTCGACGCGACGGTCGACCAGGCGAAGGTGCTCGGCGTGACGCTGCCCGACCCCGACCTGAAATGGAACGAGGCACGCGGCCACCACGACTACGGCGCGATCGACTGGGACGAATTCTGGCGCGTCGTCAACGGCGACGGCCCGTGCAACAAGGAACGCCTCGCGACCCGCGTGAAAGCGCACGACGACGGCGCATGGGTGCGCGAAGCCGCGCTCGCGCACGAGGCGAAGCGCCGCGCCCGCGCCGAACAGCACGCCGCCTGAGCGGCAACCATCGAATACAGGATTCAGGAGAGAGTGATGAACAAGGAATGGCCGATCTGGGAAGTGTTCGTGCGCAGCAAGCAAGGCCTCGACCACAAGCATTGCGGCAGCCTGCACGCGGCCGACGCGTCGATGGCGCTGCGCATGGCGCGCGACGTCTACACGCGCCGCCAGGAAGGCGTGAGCATCTGGGTGGTGCCGTCGTCGGCGATCACCGCGTCGGATCCGGCCGAGAAGGCCGAGCTGTTCGAACCGGCGGGCGACAAGATCTACCGTCACCCGACGTTCTACACGCTGCCCGACGAAGTCAACCACATGTAACGCCCGCGCCATGACGATCACGCCCGAACACCTCTCCTACGTGCTGCGCCTCGCGGACAACGCGCTGATCCTCGGTCAGCGCAACGCCGAGTGGTGCGGCCACGGCCCGATCCTCGAGGAAGACATCGCGCTCACCAACATGAGCCTCGACCTCATCGGCCAGGCCCGCATGCTGTATACGCGCGCAGCCGAACTCGAGCGCCAGCTGAACGGCGCGACGAAGACGGAAGACGATTACGCGTACTTCCGCACCGAACGCGAGTTCGCGAACTTCACGCTCGCCGAGCTGCCGCACTACGGCCCGATCGCCGGCACCGCGCACGCCGACAAGGACTACGCGGTGACGATCGTGCGCAACTTCCTCTACGCGACGCTGATGCTGCACGTGTGGAGCGCGCTCGAAACGTCGACGGACGCGCAACTGGCCGCGATCGCCGCGAAATCGGTGAAGGAGACCCGCTATCACGTGCAGCACGCACGCGAATGGCTGGTGCGCCTCGGCGACGGCACCGACGAATCGCATCGCCGCGCGCAGGCCGCGCTCGACTACCTGATTCCATACACGCGCGAATGCTTCGCGGCCGACGCGATCGACGAGGCGGTCTGCGCGTCGGGCATCGGCCCGGCCCCGGCCGCGCTCGAAGCCGCATGGCGCGCGGACGTGGACGAAGCGCTCGCGGAAGCGACGCTCACCCTGCCGGCGCCCGTGCAGCACGTGAGCACCGGCAAGCAGGGCGAGCACTCGGAGCACATGGGCTACCTGCTCGCGGAAATGCAGAGCCTCGCGCGCCAGCACCCCGGCGCGACCTGGTAACCCGCCGCCCCCACGGAGCCCGACGATGTCCGTCCAGACCGCCGCCCCCGCCGACCCGACACCCGCCGCGCACAGCAACGATCCATTGCTCGCGCGCGCGTGGGACGTGCTCGAAGCCGTGCCCGATCCCGAGATTCCAGTCGTGTCGATCCGCGAGCTCGGCATCCTGCGCGACGTCCGTCGCGCGGACGACGGCCAGCTCGAAGTCGTGATCACGCCGACCTACTCCGGCTGCCCGGCGATGTCGCAGATCGCCGAGGACATCGCCGCGGCAATGCAGGCCGCCGACCTGCCGCCGCACCGGATCGAGACGGTGCTCGCCCCCGCGTGGACGACCGACTGGATCACGCAGGAAGCGCGCGACAAGCTGCGCGCGTACGGCATCGCGCCGCCCGTCGGCCAGTGCGGCAGCGCCGCGCCGCGGGAAAACGTCGTGCGTTTCGTGCCGCGCCCCGTCGCGGCGCCCGTGTGCCCGCGCTGCGGGTCAGCCAACACCGAGCGCCTCGCGCAATTCGCGTCCACGGCCTGCAAGGCGCTGTATCGCTGCGTCGACTGCCGCGAACCCTTCGACTACTTCAAACCTTACTGAAATGAAACAGCCCCCACGCTCTCTTCATTCGCTGCCCCCCGAGGGGGCCGACGCCCCCGTTGGGGCGGCCCGGCGGGGGTCGTCAACCCCGCAATTTCACGCGCTACGTATCCGCGACGTGCGGCCCGAGACCGCCGACGCCGTTACCGTCTCCTTCGACGTGCCGCCCGAGCTGCGCGACGCGTACCGCTTCACGCAGGGCCAGTTCGTCACGCTGAAGACCCACATCGACGGCGAGGAAACGCGCCGGTCGTACTCGATCTGCGTCGGCACGACCGACTACGACCGCGACGGCGAACTGCGCATCGGCATCAAGCGCGTGCGCGGCGGCCGTTTCTCGAATTTCGCGTTCGACACGCTGCAGCCGGGTCATACCATCGACGTGATGACACCGGACGGCCGCTTCTTCACGCATCTGAACGCGGACCACGGCAAGCAGTACGTCGCGTTCTCCGGCGGGTCGGGCATCACGCCGGTGCTCGCGATCGTGAAGACGACGCTCGAACTCGAACCGCGCAGCACGTTCACGCTGATCTACGGCAACCGCAGCGTCGACGCGATCATGTTCGCGGAGGAACTCGAGGACCTGAAGAACCGCTACATGAGCCGCTTCGTCCTGTATCACGTGCTGTCGGACGACCTGCAGGACGTCGAGCTGTTCAACGGTGTGCTCGACCAGGCGAAATGCGCGGAATTCCTCGCGACGCTGACGCCGGCCGACGCAATCGACGAAGCGTTCATCTGCGGCCCGGCGCCGATGATGGACGCGGCCGAAGCCGCGCTGAAGGCAGCCGGCGTGCCGCAGGCGAAAGTGCACGTCGAACGCTTCGGCACGCCGCTGCCGCAGGCGGGCGCGCCCGTCGTCGAGATCACCGACCAGACGCCGGCTGCCGACCTCGAAATCGTGCTCGACGGCAAGAAACGCAAGCTGCGCCTGCCGTACGAAGGCGTGAGCCTGCTCGACGTCGGCCTGCGCGCGGGCCTCGCGCTGCCGTACGCGTGCAAGGGCGGCGTGTGCTGCACGTGCCGGGCGAAGGTGGTCGAAGGCGAGGTCCGGATGGAGAAGAACTACACGCTCGAGGAACACGAAGTGAAGGACGGCTTCGTGCTCACGTGCCAATGCCACCCGATCAGCGACAAGGTCGTCGTGAGCTTCGACGAGCGTTGAGCGGCGTCGCGCCGGCGCGCCGCGCCGGTTTCTCGTCGTCACACATCTCGCTTACACTAGGGGCCGCCGGCCGGCTGGACGTCTTCACGTCCGCCCGGCCGGCGGTTTTCTTTTGTTGACGACAGACCGATGAGTACCATTCACGTGATTCAGGGCGGCACCGCCGCCGCGTCGCTGCGCGAGGCCCTCGCGCAAGCCGGACGCGACGAGCGCGTCGTCGGATTGCTCGACGATCTCGCGGTCGGTCCGCTGAAGGGCGCCGACGAGACGCCCGACACGCGCGCCGCCTTCTGGCAGCGCGTGCTCGGCGACGCGATTCCCGACTGGAACGCGGAAATCGAAGGCGAATTCGACCGCCTCGACCAGCTCGCGACCGAGACGGGCCAGGTGGTCGTGTGGCACGCGCCGAGCGTCGGCGACAAGCTGCTGCTGCGCCGCGTCGCCTATCACCTGCGCAACGTGCCGCAGCGCTTGAACGAGGTGCGGCTGTCGGCCGCGGACCTCGACGCGCCGCAGCGCGCGGCGCTGACCCGCACCGACCAGGCCTGTTCGACCGGGATGTTCTCGCCGGCGGCGCTTGCGCGCAAACGGCCGGTGGCCGCACCGATCTCGGTGCTGCGCATCGGCCGCCTCGCACTCGAATGGCAGGAGGCGAAGCACCTGAATGCCGAGTTGCGCTACTGGGTCAGCAATACCATCAAGAGCGGCCAATACGCGGATCTCGACGCGCTGATCGTCGCGCACGCGGAAACCGGCTGGCTGCCCGCGCGACGCGTCGTCGGCGGCATCATGGCCGGCGCCGACCGCGGCGGGCTGTTCGTCAGCGACTCGATCGCCTGGTGGCGCTGCCGCGAACTCGCGGCAGCCGGCCGGCTCGAGCTGCAGGACGACGCGCCGGCCGCCCTTTCTTCCACGCAGGTGCGCGCGCCCGCCGCGCCTCGCTAACGCTACTCTTTCGCATTCGACCATGGCCCGTACCCGAGCGCCCGACCACGAATCCCAGCGCGAGCAGATCCTCGATCTCGCCGCCGAGAAATTCGCGCAGACGAGCTACCCGAGCACGTCGATGTCCGATCTCGCGACCGCGAGCGGCACGTCGAAGGCACGTCTCTATCACTATTACGAGAGCAAGGAAGCGATCCTGTTCGACCTGCTCGACCGTTACACGAAGCGGTTGATGCTGATCATCGCCGAGGTCGAAGGTGCGAGCCAGCGGCGCGGCCTCAGCGAACGAGACGCGTTCGCCGAGCTGGTGCGCGCGTTCCTCGCCGAGTACGAGACGTCGCACAGCCGCCATGTCGCGCTGCTCAACGACGTGAAGTATCTCGAGGACGCCCAGCGCGAAATCGTGCTCGACCGCCAGCGCGACATCGTCGCGGCATTCGCGCGCCAGCTCGCGCGCGCCTATCCGGACCGGATCTCGAAGGAAAACCAGACGTCGGTCACGATGATGGTGTTCGGGATGATCAACTGGACGTTCACATGGCTCAAGCCGGGGGGCCGCCTCGGCTACCGCGACTTCGCCGAGCAGGTGATCGACCTGATGGAGCACGGGCTGTCGTCCGACGCGTGATTGCCGCGCAGCAGCATGCGTTGCGCGGCGGGTACACTGCGACAGGCCGCCGCGCATTTCATGTGATGAATTTTAAATCATTTATAAATCAAATAGATAGCAAATGAACTAAGCGGATTTAGAATTCGCCCTCGGCACAAATAACGTCAAATACGGGTTTTCCCCAACCCGCTCGGGTAAAATGCTGTTGCATTGCACAAGCTGCTTGTGCGGCTACAGACTGAGGAACCCACGATGAACACGCAACTCGACCGCCGTGCCGATGCTGTCGGCCACGCCGGTACTGCGCCGGTTCTCGTCAGGGAACTGGCTTCCAAAGACCGTGAGCGAATGCTCACCCACTTTCTCTCGCTCAACGAAGAGGACCGCCTGCTGCGCTTCGGCCAGATGGTGCCCGATCACGTGATCGAGAACTATGTCCGTACGATCGACTTCGGTCGCGACACGGTGTTCGGCGTGTTCGACCATGGGCTCGAACTGATCGGCGTCGGCCACCTGGCGTACCTGCCCGCGGAAGGCGACAAGCGCACGGCCGAATTCGGCGTGTCGGTGCTCGAAAGCGCCCGCGGCCGCGGCGTCGGCTCGAAGCTGTTCGAGCGCGCGGCGATCCGCAGCCGCAACACCCGCGTGACGATGCTGTACATGCATTGCCTGTCGCGCAATGCGACGATGATGCACATCGCGAAGAAATCCGGGATGCGAATCGAGTACGCGTACGGCGAAGCCGATGCGTACCTGTCGCTGCCGCCGGCCGACCACGCGACGATCCTCGCCGAGATGCTGCAGGAACAGGCCGCGGTGTTCGACTACGCGCTCAAGCGCCAGGCGCACCGCACGTCGAAGTTCATCGAATCGCTGATGCCCGCCGCGCTGACGGCATAACATCGGCCGACCGGGCTGCCCTGCGGGGCGCCCGGCCTTCCCTTCCTTCTCGCCTTCCCCCGCCGCGCACTAGCGCACCGAGCGGATCGGCAACGCCGTCGTCTCCTTGAAGCACTCGAGCGAGAAGCTCGTCTTCACGTCGATCACCGACGGATGGTGCAGCAAGTGCTCCTGCACGAAGCGGGAGAAGTGCGCCATGTCCTCGACCTGCACGCGAAGCAGGTAATCCATGTCGCCCGTCATCGCATGACACGCGACCACTTCCGGCCAGGTCTGCACGGCCGCGCGAAACAGTTCCGCGTGGGTCGCGCCCGCGCGCGCCGACGTCTCGTCGGCACGGACCGGCGCCAGACCACCACGCTTCTCGAGCCGCACGCTCACGTATGCCAGCAGGTCGAGCCCGAGCTTCTGCGGATCGAGCAGCGCGACGTAGCCGGTGATCACGCCGATCTCCTCGAGCCGCCGGATCCGCCGCAGGCACGGGCTCGGCGACAGGTTCACGCGCTCGGCGATCTCCTGGTTCGACAGGCGGCCGTTCTCCTGAAGAATCGCCAGAATCCGCCGGTCGATGGCATCCAATTCGGCTTGCGCCATTTTCTGCCCTCCGTTGATTATTTCCAGACTGGAAATTGCGCCATCGTAGGCACGGACGATTAAGTTCGCAAGTTTTCGCTCGCGCCCGCCCGCTACACTTTGTCGCACGTACCGATTCGTTGCGCACGCCGACACGTGCGCCGCGTTCGACATCGAACCGGGCCGCACACGCGCACGTCGCGCCGGCCGATCGCCCCGCACAGGAGACACGACATGCAGATCCCCAACTGGGACAACCCCGTCGGCACCGACGGCTTCGAATTCATCGAATACACCGCGCCGGATCCGAAAGCGCTCGGACAACTGTTCGAGCGGATGGGTTTCACCGCGATCGCCCGCCATCGTCACAAGGACGTGACGGTCTACCGCCAGGGCGACATCAACTTCATCATCAACGCCGAGCCCGATTCGTTCGCGCAGCGCTTTGCGCGCCTGCACGGCCCGTCGATCTGCGCGATCGCGTTTCGCGTGCAGGACGCCGCGAAGGCTTACCAGCACGCGCTCGAACTCGGCGCATGGGGCTTCGACAACAAGACGGGCCCGATGGAGCTGAACATCCCGGCGATCAAGGGCATCGGCGATTCGCTGATCTATTTCGTCGACCGCTGGCGCGGCAAGAACGGCGCGCAACCGGGCGCAATCGGCGACATCAGCATCTATGACGTCGACTTCGAACCGATCGCCGGCGCGAACCCGAACCCGGTCGGCCACGGCCTCACCTACATCGACCACCTGACGCACAACGTGCATCGCGGCCGCATGCAGGAATGGGCGGAATTCTACGAGCGGCTGTTCAACTTCCGCGAAGTGCGCTATTTCGACATCGAAGGCAAGGTGACGGGCGTGAAGTCGAAGGCGATGACGTCGCCGTGCGGCAAGATCCGGATTCCGATCAACGAGGAAGGCTCGGACACGGCCGGCCAGATCCAGGAATACCTCGACGCCTATCACGGCGAAGGCATCCAGCACATCGCGCTCGGCACGAACGACATCTACGGCGCGGTCGACGGCCTGCGCGGCAAGGAAGTGAAGCTGCTCGACACGATCGACACGTATTACGAGCTGGTCGACCGCCGCGTGCCGAACCACGGCGAATCGCTGGACGAGCTGAAGAAGCGCAAGATCCTGATCGACGGCGCCCGCGACGACCTGCTGCTGCAGATCTTCACCGAGAACCAGATCGGCCCGATCTTCTTCGAGATCATCCAGCGCAAGGGCAACCAGGGCTTCGGCGAAGGCAACTTCAAGGCGCTATTCGAATCGATCGAGCTCGACCAGATCCGCCGCGGCGTGGTCCAGGACAAGGCCTGACGCAGAAGGCCGCGCGGCGCCTGGCTGGCCCGGGCGTCCGCGCGAACATCGGCGGCACAATGAAAAAGGGCGGGAATCCTGCGATTCCCGCCCTTTCGTCGTTCCGGCGCGGCCCGGCGGCCGCGCGAACGGATCAACGCACGTTCGCCTTCGACACGACCGCACGCGCGGCCGCCGGCTGTGCGTCGGCATCCTGCGCCGGCGCGATCTGACGCATCTGCGCGCCGGCTGCCGCCAGTGCGCTCGCGCCGCGCGCGTGCACCGGGCCGGTCATCGCGAAGAACGCGGCGGACACGATCAGGAAACTCTGGATATGACGTGTGTTCATTGCACCTCCTGTAAAACTGCCGGCGCCTCCCCGGTTGCGTCGAAACGAGCCGACGCGACCGGGCACCTCCGGCAGGCCGACAAGATTAACGGCATTTGTACGATGATGGGCGCGGCTTTACATGCCTTTACATGATGTAACGCATCGTCGCGCCATTTCGTCGGCGTGCCGCGGCACGCCGGCCGGTGGTCGGCGGGTTTATACCAGTGCTACCATCAGCTAAAACCGGCCAATATGCCGGCCACTGCCGACACGTTCACAAGACGTCGACGCAATCGAAGCTTTGGTGATCCCAAACTGGGTGGAGGAGACTGTTAATGAATGCCCCGCTAGACGCAGGCCAACGCGCATCGCTCGAAGCTGCGCTGAAGTCCGTCACGCTTGACGACAAATACACGCTCGAACGCGGCCGCGCGTACATGAGCGGCATCCAGGCGCTCGTGCGCCTGCCGATGCTGCAGCAGGAACGCGACCGCGCCGCCGGCCTCAATACGGCCGGCTTCATTTCCGGCTACCGCGGCTCGCCGCTCGGCGGCCTCGATCTGTCGCTCTGGAAGGCCAAGCAGCACCTGGCGGCCCACCAGATCGTCTTTCAGCCCGGCCTCAACGAAGATCTCGCCGCCACCGCCGTGTGGGGCTCGCAGCAGGTCAACCTGTACCCCGGCGCGAAGCACGACGGCGTGTTCGGCATGTGGTACGGCAAGGGCCCGGGTGTCGACCGCACCGGCGACGTCTTCAAGCACGCGAACTCGGCCGGCTCGTCGAAGCACGGCGGCGTGCTCGTGCTCGCCGGCGACGACCACGCGGCGAAATCGTCGACGCTCGCGCACCAGTCCGAACACATCTTCAAGGCCTGCGGGCTGCCGGTGCTGTTCCCGTCCAACGTGCAGGAATATCTCGACTTCGGCCTGCACGGCTGGGCGATGAGCCGCTACTCGGGCCTGTGGGTCGCGCTGAAGTGCGTGACGGACGTGGTCGAATCGTCGGCGTCGGTCGACATCGACCCGCATCGCACCGAGATCGTGCTGCCGACCGACTTCATCCTGCCGGAAGGCGGCCTGAACATCCGCTGGCCGGACCCGCCGCTCGTGCAGGAAGCACGGCTGCTCGACTACAAGTGGTACGCGGCGCTCGCCTATGTGCGCGCGAACAAGCTCGACCGGATCGAGATCGACTCGCCGAATGCGCGCTTCGGGATCATGACGGGCGGCAAGGCGTACCTCGACGTGCGCCAGGCGCTGACCGACCTCGGCCTCGACGACGAAACCTGTGCGCGGATCGGCATCCGCCTGTACAAGGTCGGCTGCGTGTGGCCGCTCGAAGCGCAGGGCGCGCAGGCGTTCGCGCGCGGCCTCGACGAAATCCTCGTCGTCGAGGAAAAGCGCCAGATCCTCGAATACGCGATCAAGGAAGAGCTGTACAACTGGCCCGATGCGCAGCGCCCGCGCGTGTTCGGCAAGTTCGACGAGAAGGACGGCGCCGGCGGCGAATGGTCGGTGCCGATGGGCAACTGGCTGCTGCCCGCGCACTACGAACTGTCGCCCGCGATCATCGCGAAGGCGATCGCGACGCGCCTCGAGAAGTTCGAGCTGCCGTCCGACGTGCGCGCGCGCATCGCCGCGCGGCTCGCGGTGATCAACGCGAAGGAAATGGCGCTCGCGAAGCCGCACGTGCAGACCGAGCGCAAGCCGTGGTTCTGCTCGGGCTGCCCGCACAACACGTCGACCAACGTGCCGGAGGGCTCGCGCGCGATCGCCGGGATCGGCTGCCACTACATGACGGTGTGGATGGACCGCAGCACGAGCACCTTCAGCCAGATGGGCGGCGAAGGCGTGCCGTGGATCGGCCAGGCGCCGTTCACCGACGAGAAGCACGTGTTCGCGAACCTCGGCGACGGCACCTATTTCCACTCGGGTCTGCTGGCGGTGCGCGCCGCAATCTCGTCGAAGGCGAACATCACCTACAAGATCCTCTACAACGATGCCGTGGCGATGACGGGCGGCCAGCCGGTCGACGGCGTGCTGACGGTGCCGCAGATCACGCACCAGCTCGCGTCCGAAGGCGCGAAGAAGATCGTGATCGTCACCGACGAGCCGGAGAAGTACGACAGCCAGAAGGCCCTGCTCGCACCGGGCGTGACGATTCATCACCGCGACCAGCTCGACGACGTGCAGCGCGAGCTGCGCGAGATCGAAGGCACGACGATCCTGATCTACGACCAGACCTGCGCGACCGAGAAGCGCCGCCGCCGCAAGCGCGGCACGTATCCGGATCCGGCGAAGCGCGTCGTGATCAACGACGCGGTGTGCGAAGGCTGCGGCGACTGCTCGGTGAAGTCGAATTGCCTGTCGGTCGAGCCGCTCGAAACGGAATTCGGCACGAAGCGCCAGATCAACCAGTCGAGCTGCAACAAGGACTTCTCGTGCGTGAAGGGCTTCTGCCCGAGCTTCGTCACGGTCGAAGGCGGCCAGCTGAAGAAGCCGAAGGCCGTGTCGGTCGACGGCGGCGCGCTGCCGCCGATTCCGGAGCCGACGCTGCCGGCGATCGACCGTGCGTACGGCGTGCTCGTCACGGGCGTCGGCGGCACGGGCGTGGTCACGATCGGCGCGCTGCTCGGGATGGCCGCGCACCTGGAGAACAAGGGCGTGACCGTGCTCGACGTGACCGGCCTCGCGCAGAAGGGCGGCGCCGTGATGAGCCACGTGCAGATCTCGCACGCGCCGACCGACATCCACGCGACGCGGATCGCGATGGGCGAAGCCGACCTCGTGATCGGCTGCGACGCGATCGTCACGGCCGGCGACGAATGCACGTCGCGGATGCGGCACGACGCGACGCGCGTGGTCGTCAATAGCGCGCAGACGCCGACCGCCGAGTTCATCAAGAACCCGAACTGGGCGTTCCCTGGCCTGTCCGCGGAGAACGACATCCGCGCGGCAGCCGGTGAAGCCGTCGACTTCATCGACGCGAACCGCTTCGCGGTCGCGCTGCTCGGCGACGCGATCTATACGAACCCGTTCGTGCTCGGCTACGCGTGGCAGAAGGGCTGGCTGCCGCTCACGCTCGCGTCGCTCGAACGCGCGATCGAGCTGAACGCGGTGTCGGTCGAGAAGAACCGCGCGGCGTTCGACTGGGGCCGCCGCGCCGCGCACGACCTCGCGAGCGTGAAGCAGGCCGCGGCCGGCGATGCACGCCACGCGCAGGGCGCCACGGTGATCGCGCTGCACACGAAGAAGGCGGTCGACGCACTGATCGCGAAGCGCGTGGAGTTCCTCACCGCGTACCAGGATGCCGCGTACGCATCGCGCTATGCGGCCTTCGTCGACACGGTGCGGGCGGCCGAACGCGCGCTGGCGGACGGCGACGCCGTGCAGGAGCCGTTGACCGAAGCGGTCGCGCGCAACCTGTTCAAGCTGATGGCGTACAAGGACGAGTACGAGGTCGCGCGGCTGCAGTCCGATCCCGCGTTCCTCGCGCGCCTGTCGTCGCAGTTCGAAGGCGACTGGAAACTGAAGTTCCACCTCGCGCCGCCGCTGTTCGCGAAAACGGACGCACACGGCCATCTCGTGAAGAAGGCGTACGGCCCGTGGATGCTGTCGGCGTTCCGGCTGCTCGCGAAGGCGAAGTTCCTGCGCGGCACGGGGCTCGACCCGTTCGGCCGCACCGCGGAGCGCCGCACCGAGCGCGCGCTGATCAGCGAGTACGAAGCGCTGATCGGCGAAGTGCTGGGCAAGCTGAACGCGGCCAACCGCCCGCTCGCGCTCGAGCTCGCGGCGCTGCCGGACGGCATTCGCGGCTACGGCCACGTGAAGGAGAACAACCTGCGCGCGGTACGCCAGAAGTGGGACACGCTGCTCGCGAAGTGGCGTTCGCCGACGGGCGGCCAGTCGCATCAGCAGGTCGCGTGACGGCGCGCGGCGGGTGTTCCCCGTCGGGACGCCCGCCGCCGCGTAGCCCCGCCCACGGCAGTGCATAAAAAAACGCCACGGAACGCAGGTTCCGTGGCGTTTTTCATTGCGCCGCGCATGACGCGCGGCACACGCGGGCGCGAACTTACTTCGTGTTCGCGTTCGCGGCGGCCACTGCCGTCATGTTGATGATCCGGCGCACGGTCGCGGCCGGCGTCAGGATGTGGACCGGCTTCGCGGCGCCGAGCAGGAACGGGCCGACCGTCACGCCTTCGCCGCCGACCATCTTCAGCAGGTTGTACGCGATGTTCGCCGCTTCGACGTTCGGCATGATCAGCAGGTTCGCTTCGCCCGACAGCGTCGTGCCCGGGAACGCTGCCTTGCGGACTGCTTCCGACAGCGCCGCGTCACCGTGCATTTCGCCGTCGACTTCGAGGTTCGGCGCACGCTCGCTGATCAGCTTGCGGGCCTCGGCCATGCGGCGCGACGACGCCGACGGCGCGCTGCCGAAGTTCGAGTTCGACAGCAGCGCGGCCTTCGGCGCGATGCCGAAACGCTCGATCTCGGCGGCCGCCTGGATCGTCATGTCGGCGAGCTGTTCTGCGCTCGGCACTTCGTTCACGTACGTGTCGCACAGGAACAGGTTGCGGCCCGGCAGCATCAGCAGGTTCATCGCCGCGTAGTGCTCGGCGCCCTGCGCACGGCCCAGCACCTGCTCGATGAACTTGAGGTGCGTGTGGTACGTGTCGATCATCCCGCAGATCATGCCGTCCGCGTCGCCCAGGTGCACGAGCATCGCGCCGATCAGCGTGTTGAACTTGCGCAGCGCGGCCTTCGCGACTTCCGGCGTGACGCCGTCACGCGCGCCGATCTCGTGGTATGCCTGCCAGTAGCGGTGGTAGCGCGTATCGTCTTCCGGATTCACGATCTCGAAATCGACGCCGGCCTTCAGCTTCGAGCCGATCTTCGCGAGGCGCATCTCGACGACCGACGGACGGCCGACGATGATCGGCTTCGCGATCTTTTCCTGCAGCACGAACTGCGCGGCGCGCAGCACGCGCTCGTCCTCGCCCTCGGCGAACACGATGCGCGCCTGCTTCGTCTTCGCGGTCGCGAACACCGGGCGCATCACCATGCCGGTGCGGTAGACGGTCGCGCCGAGTTGCTCGCGGTATGCGTCCATGTCCTGGATCGGACGCGTGGCGACGCCCGAATCCATCGCGGCTTGCGCGACGGCCGGCGCGATCTTGATGATCAGGCGCGGATCGAACGGCTTCGGAATCAGGTAGTCCGGCCCGAACTCGAGCGAGTGGCCTTCATACGCCTTCGCGACTTCCTCGCTCTGGTCGGTTTCCTGCGCCAGCTCGGCGATCGCGCGCACGCACGCGAGCTTCATTTCTTCCGTGATCGTCGTCGCGCCGACGTCGAGCGCGCCGCGGAAGATGAACGGGAAGCACAGCACGTTGTTGACCTGGTTCGGGTAGTCCGAACGGCCGGTCGCGACGATCGCGTCCGGGCGCACGGCCTTCGCGTCTTCCGGGCGGATTTCCGGTTCCGGGTTCGCGAGCGCCAGGATCAGCGGGCGCTCGCCCATCGTCTTGACCATGTCCTGCTTCAGCACGCCCGCGCTCGAGCAGCCGAGGAACACGTCCGCGCCGACGATCGCGTCGGCGAGCGTGCGCGCGTCGGTGGTCGCCGCATAGCGCTGCTTCGACGGGTCGAGGTTGCCGCGCCCTTCGTAGATCACGCCCTTCGAATCGGCGACGAGGATGTTCGACTTCGTGAGACCCAGGTTCACCAGCAGGTCCAGACAAGCGATCGCTGCCGCGCCCGCGCCGGAACACACGAGCTTCACTTCGGACAGCTTCTTGCCGACGACCTTCAGGCCGTTCAGGATCGCGGCCGACGCGATGATCGCGGTGCCGTGCTGGTCGTCGTGGAAGACGGGGATCTTCATGCGCTCGCGCAGCTTCTGCTCGATGTAGAAGCATTCCGGCGCCTTGATGTCCTCGAGGTTGATGCCGCCGAGGGTCGGCTCGAGCATCGCGATCGCCTCGACGAGCTTGTCGGGGTCGGACTCGGACAGTTCGATGTCGAACACGTCGATGCCCGCGAACTTCTTGAACAGGCAGCCCTTGCCTTCCATCACCGGCTTCGCGGCCAGCGGGCCGATGTTGCCGAGGCCCAGCACGGCCGTGCCGTTCGTGATGACGCCGACGAGGTTGCCGCGCGACGTGTACTTCTGCGCGTCGAGCGGATCGGCGTGGATCGCCTCGCACGCCGCGGCGACGCCCGGCGAATACGCGAGCGACAGATCGAGCTGGTTCGACAGCGGCTTGGTCGGGGTGACCGAAATCTTGCCGGGTTTCGGGTTAAGGTGATAAGCGAGAGCGGCCTGCTTCAGTTGTTCGTCCATGATTGACCTGCGAGAGACATGCGAAATTTTTGACGGTTCAGTACACAGCACCTTGGGCCGCGTCTGCTTGAATCGAGGGGGTGGTCGACTGCGAGACGGCACGCGACGCGCCGGGTCGGCACGCCATCGAACCTTGGCGGGTGGCAAGAGAAAAGTACAAAGTACTGAACGATTTCTAAGGGTCGCCTAGTGTACACCCCCTAAATGCCGCCTGTTGGTGCAGCGCGGCATCCTCGCCATCAGCATCGGGCTGGTCGTGCCCCGTTTGTTTCACCGGTGGCGAGCCGCACGTCGAACCTGCGCGAATTCCGCCGAAAACCGGCCTGAATCGGGTAAAATAGCGGGCTACGCGCGCAGCGATGCGATTGTTGGCCCGATGGGTCCGTCGATCGCACCCCGGCCCCTCGGGCAGGTTCCCCTTGCTGCGCCACCGGGCCCGCGCCCGCTCTTCGCTCATCACCCAAGGAATGCCCATGACAGGCTACGATCGTCAGTCGATCTCGGATACGACCGCCAAAATCCTGCTCGAAGTGCAGGCGGTGCACTTCAACGCCGAAAAACCGTTCATCTTCACGTCCGGCTGGGCAAGCCCCGTCTACATCGACTGCCGCAAGCTGATCTCGTATCCGCGCGTGCGTCGTGCGCTGATGGAAATGGCGGAAACGACGATCATGCGCGACGTCGGCTTCGAGCAGATCGACTCGGTGGCGGGCGGCGAGACGGCCGGCATCCCGTTCGCGGCATGGCTCGCGGACCGCATGATGGTGCCGATGCAGTACGTGCGCAAGAAACCGAAGGGCTTCGGCCGCAACGCGCAGATCGAGGGTCATCTGGAAGAAGGCTCGCGCGTGCTGCTGGTGGAAGACCTGACGACCGACAGCCGCAGCAAGATCAACTTCGTCAACGCGCTGCGCACCGCGGGCGCGACGGTGAACCACTGCTTCGTGCTGTTCCACTACAACATCTTCAAGGAAAGCGTGTCGGTCCTGAAGGACATCGACGTCGACCTGCACGCGCTGGCGACCTGGTGGGACGTGCTGCGCGTCGCGAAGGCGTCGGGCTACTTCGAGACCAAGACGCTCGACGAAGTCGAGAAGTTCCTGCACGCGCCGGCCGAGTGGTCGGCCGCGCACGGCGGCGCGACGGCCCCGAAGGAATAATGCCGGGCCGGCAGGCCGCCGGCACCCTGGCTGAAAAAACCGCTCGCGTGGTCGCGAGCGGTTTTTTTTCGTCCGTCGATCGGCATCGCGGCCGGCCCGAATCGCGGGCCGCGGCATGCATCGCTCATCGAACCCTAATGCTAGACTTGATCCATCGTCGCCATCAGCTGCGCGGGCAACGCACAACGCCAACAATGCCGGGAGCATCGGCCCGGCCCACGTGACGGGAGAAGCGCCATATGCGTGTGGATCGCCGGATCACTTCGCCTGCGTCCCCGGGTCGTTCGTCTCCGTTCATCGCCGTCCTGCTCTGCGCCTCCGCCGCGTGCGCTGCGTTCACCACCCTGCCCGCGCGCGCGGAAGGTCCGTTCACCGTGTCGAGCGACGAGCTGACGCCCGGCGGGCGCGTCGGCGCCGCGAACGTGTTCGACCGCGGCGACTGCAAGGGCGACAACCGTTCGCCGCAGCTCAGGTGGCGCAACCCGCCGCCCGGCACGCGCGGCTACGCGATCACGATCTTCGATCCCGATGCACCGGGGCACGGCTGGTGGCACTGGGCCGTCGCCGGTATCCCGGCGGGCGTCACGAGCCTGCCGGCCGACGCGAGCGCGTCGGGCTTCCTGCGTCGCATCGGTGCGAGCGAGGCACGCAACGACTTCGGGATCGACGGCTACGGCGGCCCGTGCCCGCCGCCCGGCAAGCCGCACCGCTACGTGATCACCGTCTACGCGCTGAAGGGCACGGACCTGCGCATCGGGCAAGGACGCCCCGCCCCGATGTTCGAGCACGAGATCGGCACGCTGACGATCGGCACCGCACAGCTCACGGTCACTTACGGGCAGTAAGCTCTCGCGTGTCCGCCGTGAGGCGTGTGGCGTGTATCGCCGACCGCCCGTCGCCCGTCGCCGATTGCCGATTGCCGATTGCCGATCTCCGGTCGCCGGTCTCCGGTTGCCGGTTGCCGGTTGCCGGTCGCCGGTTGCCGGTTGCCGGTTGCCGGTTGCCGGTCGCCGGTCGCCGGTCGCCGGTCGCCGGTCGCCGGTCGCCGGTCGCCGGTCGCCGGTCGCCGGTCGCCGGTTGCCGGTTGCCGGTTGCCGGTTGCCGGTCGCGATTGTCCGCGCCTGCGAATTTCTGTGCGCCGCCCGCGCGCTTTTCTCCCGTCATTTCGGCTTGCTAGACTCGGCGGCACCGGTCGCGGCATCCCGCCGCGCATCCGTCGCGCCGCCCGACCGCGGCGCGTGACGCGGCTGGCCGCGGTGCCCGCCGTTTCGTCCCCTTCCGGAGAACGCTTCATGTCGAACATCGTCATCGTCTATCACAGCGGCTACGGTCACACGCAGAAACTGGCCGACGCCGTCCATGCAGGCGCGCAGGACGCCGGCGCCACCGCACGCCTGATCGCCGTCGGCGAGCTCGACGACGCGGGCTGGGCCGCGCTCGATGCGGCGGACGCGATCGTCTTCGGCGCGCCGACCTACATGGGCGGCCCGTCCGCGCAGTTCAAGCAGTTCGCCGATGCCACGTCGAAACCGTGGTTCACGCAGAAATGGAAGGACAAGATCGCCGCGGGCTTCACGAACTCCGCGACGATGAACGGCGACAAGTTCTCGACGATTCAGTATTTCGTCACGCTGGCGATGCAACATGGGATGGTGTGGGTCGGCACGGGCATGATGCCGGCCAACTCGAAGGCGGCCACCCGCAACGACATCAACTACGTCGGCGGCTTCACGGGCCTGCTCGCGCAGTCGCCGGCGGACGCGACGCCCGACGAGGGCCCGCTGCCCGGCGACCTCGAGACCGCGAAGGCGTTCGGGCGGCGCGTCGCCGAAGCGACCGCCCGCTGGCTGGCCGGCAGCCGCTGAACGCGACGGCACGCGCGAGCGCTCGCGCCGCCGGTGACGCGGCAACGCGGCGCAGGCGCGTGACAGGGACACAAGACGGCCCGCGGGCCGTCTTTTTTTCGCCCCGTGCGGTGCAGGCCCGCCGGATGACGTCTTAAAATGGCGGTTTCAGGGCGCCGCGGCTCCCGTTTCATTCAGTGAGAGCGAAATGAGCACCAAAGTTTTTGTCGACGGCCAGGAAGGTACGACCGGCCTCAAGATCTTCGAATACCTGTCGGCGCGCAGCGACATCGAGATCCTGCGCATCGATGAAGCGAAGCGCAAGGACGTCGACGAGCGCCGCCGCCTGATCAATGCGTCGGACGTCACGTTCCTGTGCCTGCCGGACGTCGCATCGCGCGAATCGGCATCGCTGGTCGAGAACCCGAACACGACGCTGATCGACGCGAGCACCGCGTTCCGCACGAGCGCCGACTGGGCATACGGCCTGCCGGAACTGACCCGCGCGCAGCGCGAGAAGATTCGCACGTCGAAGCGCATCGCCGTGCCGGGCTGCCACGCGTCGGCCTTCGTGCTCGCGATGCGTCCGCTCGTGGATGCAGGCATCGTCGCGCCGACCTTCGCCGCGCACAGCTACTCGATCACCGGCTACAGCGGCGGCGGCAAGTCGATGATCGCCGAATACGAAAACGCGGCGCCGGGCGGCAAGCTCGCGAGCCCGCGTCCGTACGCGCTCGCGCTGGCGCACAAGCACCTGCCGGAAATGGCCGCGCACACGGGCCTCGCACACGCGCCGATCTTCACCCCGATCGTCGGGCCGTTCCTGAAGGGCCTGGCCGTGACGACCTACTTCTCGCCCGAACAGCTCGCGAAGCGCGCGACGCCGCAGGACGTGCAGCGCGTGTTCGCCGAGTACTACGCGGACGAGCCGTTCGTGCGCGTCGCGCCGTTCAACGCGGAGGCGAATCTCGACAGCGGCTTCTTCGACGTGCAGGCGAACAACGACACGAACCGCGTCGACCTGTTCGTGTTCGGCAACGAGGAGCGCTTCGTCACGGTCGCGCGCCTCGACAACCTGGGCAAGGGCGCATCGGGCGCCGCGATCCAGTGCATGAACCTCAACATCGGCGCCGCCGAGGATGCAGGCCTCAAGCGCTGATTCAACTTGCATGCGATGCAAAGCCGGCCGCTGGCCGGCTTTTTATTTGCCCGTATCAAGCAATAAATCAAAATCCGGATCACGCATTTACAAATATTTACAAGCTTTCCATTGCGTAATTGCCGGCAAATTAATTTACCCCTTTCTCCAGTCAATCCCGAATAGGGATAAACCGGATATCGCCGCTTTAAACGCTGCCGTTATACGCGTGAAGGCCTCGAGCGCCGTCCATGCGTGGCAGCCGCCCCACTCCGGCAGCACTCCAGCGCCCTCCGCGCGTTTTAATTCTTACTGAAAGCGCTATCCCGCAAGGATTCATCGCGCGCGCGTTGTTTCAATCGTCTTTTTTAGACGAGTTCATCAATTGACAGCAAAAATCCTGGCAGCGACATTAGCTCGCACAATTAAACGATTGGAGACAGCGGCATGTCGCACGCCTTATCAAAGGGGGTGGCAACGGCCTTTGCCATCGCCCCTTTCCTGATTGCCTGTGGGGGAGGAGACGGCGGCTCGCCCGCGCCGATCGAGGCCCCTCAATGTTCCGGATCGAGCTGCGGCACGCAAGGGCCGCCGCCGTCGCAGCCCGTCAACGGCGCGCTGTGCCCGGCCGATGCCGACATCGTGAAGAGCACCTACCTCGGCGGCGCCGGCAGCGGCGAGATCGTCAGCGTCAACATCGACGCGGTCGCGATGACGTACACGCTCAAGTGGCTCGAATCGCCGATTCCGCTCGCGACCGGCACGGTCACGCCGAGCCGCGCCGGCACCACGATCACCGGCAAGGTCATCCACCCGCCGACCGGCGCGCTGCCGACCGCGGAGCAGACGCGCTGCGCGTTCGTCTTCACGCCGGGTTCGGGGAAGGCACCGAACGGCTCGACCTATTCGACGGCCGCCGACTTCAACCAGGCGAACCCGCCGATGCTGCTGGTCGGCATGGGTGTCGCGGGCGGCGGCATCCCCGGCGCGACGGTGCAGTACGACGGGCTGACGATCACCGTCGCCGGCGTCCCGATCTACAAGAACGTCGGCCAGGTGCCGAACCGCCACTTCGACTTCTACCCGTTCCTCGGCTTCGCGAACACGACGACCGACCTCACGAAGCTGCCGGGCACCTACAACGCGCTGCTCTACCACCTCGTGCCGTCGGGCAACTACGCGACGAAGGGCACGAATTCGAGCGAGACGTTCGATGCGAACGGCGCGTGCACGTCGACGAGTGCGGGGGGCTGCCAGACGACCGGCGATCCGTGGACCGTCAACACCGCGAACGGCGGCTACCTCGACAGCACGAAGGCACCGCAGATCCTGCCGCAGACGGCGCTGCCGATCGTCGGCACGACCGGCAAGTCGGCGACCGCGCACATGGTGATCGGCCAGCTCAACGGCGCGACCGTGCCGGTGGTGGTCCGCACCGGCTACGTGTATCTGGGCACCGACCTCGCGCTGCACACCGACGCCAAGGTCGACGACGAATCGGGCATCGCGGTGCTCGGCAAGGCAACGGCGATCCAGTCGGGCGCGATCGACGGCGGCTACGCGGGCGCGGATTCGAACTTCAAGTACACGGCGGCACTGATCCGCGGCAGCAACGCGTCGTTCATCAACCCGACCACGCAGGCCGAGGAAGACGCCTTCACGCTCGACTACGGTCAGGGAACGCCGGGCCTGCTGAACACGACGACGACGCCGGCGAACGGTGCGACCTATCCGTCCGCATCGGGCGTGGTGATCGCGACGGGCGGCCTGTACGCGGCGCTGATCCAGGGCACGGTGAACGGCGGCGTCACGTCGACGTCGGCGAACTCGAGCACGTCGTCGACACCGTACTTCGGCGTGGGCGCGCAGATCAGCAAGTAACGATCGAGGACGCGGCGGCCGGTGCGCCGCCGCGGGATGCAGGGAAGGCACGCAACGACGGCGCCCGGCACGGCGCAGCAGCACGAGCACAGGCAACAGAAGCGGCCGACAGGGAGCCGGCCGCCCGACAAGACAAATCTGGAGGAGCAACATGAAGCGCAACCTCGTTCTCGCGGCGGCCCTTGCCGCCCCCCTTCTTTCCGCATGCGGCGGTGGCGGCGGCGATAACCCGCCCCCGCTCGTCGAAGACCGGCTCTGCCCCGCCACGCTCGACTACAACACCGTGTACACCGGCGGCGCGGGCAGCGGCGAACTGGCCAAGGTCCAGCTCGACACGACCAAGATGACCTGGCAGGTCACCTATGTCGAATCGCCGGTGCCGCAAAAGACCGGCACCGTCACGCCGACCCGCGCGGGCACCGTCGACAGCGGCACGCTCACGCAGGAAACGATGCTGCCGACCAACAAGCTGAACCAGTGCGCATTCCGGCTGAACGGCGCAAGCCTCGATGCGTCGCGTCCGGCGCGCATCTTCGTCGGCTTCGGTGTCGCGGGCGGCACGATTCCCGGCAAGGAGATCCAGTTCGACGGCGTGCTCGGCCAGGCCGCGGTGCCCGACACGAAATTCCCGTATTACCCGTTCATCGGCTTCTCGTCGATCGAAACCGACATCACGAAGGTCGCGGGCACGTACAGCCATATCGGCTTCGGCGAAGTGCCGTCGCAGAAATTCGCGCCGGCGTCGATCGATGCGAAGGTGACGATCAACGCGGACGGCACGTGGACCAAGTGCGACACGACCGGCCAGTTCGCCGGCGGCGCGTGCATGCAGCAGGGCACGAACTTCGTGCAGTCGGCCGACGGCAGCGGCGCGTTCCAGAGCAACAACTACCGGAGCCAGCTGCAGCCGACGCTGTCGGCGACGCCGCAAGGCAAGGGCTTCATGATCGTCGGCAAACTGCGCAACCAGCTGGTGCCGATCCTCGTGCGCACGGGTGTCGCGAACCCGAACCCGACGCCCGACAGCAACGGCGTGCCGGGCCTGACCGCCGACGACGAATCGAGCATCTCGATCCTCGCGCCGCAGACCGCGATCGCGGCCGGGTCGCAAAACGGCGAATACATCGGCGTCGACAGCCAGTTCGACTACCGGACCACCGCGCTGATCAACAACCAGGCCACGCTGCTCGATCCGTTCCAGCCGTCGCAGGCCTCGCTCGCGACCCCGCTCGACCTGGACTACACGCAGAAGGTGCCGGGCACGGTCACGACGATCCACACGGGTTCGGGCAGCACGTCGCCGACCGGGAAGTTCATCTTCACGGGTGGCGTGTTCGGTTTCCTCGACAACGCGGGTTCGACGCCGTATTTCACGATCGGCGCGTTCGTCCAGTAAGCGGGGGAAGCCGTGATGAAGAAGACCCTTCTCTGCGCGGCGGCCGGCGCCGCCGCCCTGGCGCCGCTCGCGGCGCACGCGCAGAGCGCCGGCAGCAACGTCGTCACGCTGGGCTGGTTCCACGTGATGCCTCAGCAGAGCAGCACGCCGATGACGACCAACGTCGCGCCGACGCCGATCAACACGCCGCTGCGGCTGCCGCCGTCGTTCACGTCGCCGGGCACCGGGCTGCGTACGAGCGGCGCCGACACGGTCGGCCTGACGGTCAGCCATTTCCTGACCGACCACATCGCGGTCACGTCGGTGGCGGGCGTGCCGCCGGTGTTCAAGGTGTCGGGCCAAGGCACGATCAAGCCGCCCGGCCCGGCCGGCGCGCTCGGCACGCAGAACATCGGCCTCGCCTCGGTGAACCCGATCGTGAAGAGCGTGCGGCAGTGGAGCCCGGCGGCGATCCTGCAGTACTACTTCGGGGCGGCGACCGCGAAGTTCCGGCCGTTCCTCGGCCTCGGCGTGTCGTACAACTGGTTCAGCGACCTGCAGCTCAACACGAACTTCATCAAGCAGACGCAGGACAACCTCGGCGCGATTCTCGCCGCGGGCGCGGGCAAGCCGGGTACGACATCGGTGGAAGCGAAGGCGTCGTCGTCATGGCAGCCGGTATTCAACGCGGGCCTGCAGTACAACATGACCGAGCATTTCGGGCTGGTCGCGTCGGTGACCTACATCCCGCTGAAGACGACGTCGACGGTGACGATCAAGGCGGCCGACGGCACGGTGCTCTCCGAGTCGAAATCGGACCTGAAGGCCGACCCGATCATCAGCTACGTCGGGATGACCTACAAGTTCTGACGGCGGCGACGGAGGACGGTGGATGAATGGACGGCCCGCGCAAAAAACGCGGGCAAAAAAAAGCCCGCCTAAGAGGCGGGCTGAATCCATATCAGAGGAGACATGGAGGAGACAGGTGTAACTATAGCGAATCAGTTTCCGCATTGCAACATTTCCGTAGAGAAAATAAGGATTTTCCCTCGAATGCGCACTCTAGATCGCTAGTTCGCATCCGACCCCTTCCCGTTCTCCCGGTCGAGCACCTCGCCCAGCGTGTCGCGCAGCAGCGCGACCGGCCGCGTCAGGCGGCCCGGCAGCGCGCCGTGCACGATCCACACGTTGATCCGCGTTTCCAGCCCCGCCGTTTCCACCACCCTCAGCGCATCGCGATGCTTGCTGCGCGCCAGTGCGTTCGGCGACGCGATCCCGATGCCGGCACCGCGCGCGACGAGCGACAGCTGCAGCTCCGAGCCGAACGCCTCGACCGCGACGTCGAACGGCAGCCCCGCGGCGCCGAGCGCGCGGCTCAGTGCCGAACGCATCCCGCAGCCGTCCTGGCTCAGCACCCACGGAAAACCCGACAGCACGTCGAGCGACAGCGGGCCGGCCGGCAGCGGGAAATCGCGCGCGGCGACCAGCACCGTCGGCTGCGTGCCGAGCGGCGTGGCCGTCAGCGTATCGGGCAGCGCCGCGCTGGCCGGCACCATGACCGCCGCGACATCGAGCGTGCCGCGCTCGATGCCCTGCACGAGCGCCGGCGACCAGCCGGCCGTCACGCGCAGCGTCAGCCGCGGAAACGCGTCGCGCAGCCGGTCGATCGGCCGCTCGAGCGCCAGCTCGGACAGGAACGGCGGCACGCCGATGCGCAGTTCGCCCGACGGCTCGCTGTCGGGCGCACCGGCCGCCATCAATGCGTCGACCGCACCCAGCACGTTGCGCGCGAGCGCATAGACGTCGCGCCCGGCGGCGGTCGGCTTCAGCGGCTTGCTCTGCCGCTCGAGCAGCGGCATGCCCAACAGCGTCTCGAGGTTCTGCACGCGTCGCGTGAGGCCCGGCTGCGTGAGATGGAGCTTCGCCGCGGCCGCGACCATCGACCCGCTGTCGACCACCGCGACGAACGCCTGGAGATCACGCGTATTCAAAGCAAACTCGCATAATCATGTTAGACATATTTCAATTGTCGCATAAACATCCGGCACCTACGATGGGGATTCCTTCGCTCGACGCTCCAGGCTTCCGATGAACTGCCCTGCCGACTCCTGCCCCGCCCCCGGCCGCGCCGCGCGCGGTGCCCCGCCCGTGCTGAGCACGGGCATGACGCTCTTCTTCGCCGCGACGGTCGGCGTGATCGTGATGGACCTGTTCGCCGCGCAGCCGTTGACGGGCCCGATCAGCGCCGACCTGCACCTGCCGCCCGGTCTCGCGGGCCTCGTCGCGATGCTGCCGCAACTCGGCTACGCAGCCGGCCTCGTGCTGCTCGTGCCGCTCGTCGACCTGCTCGAGAACCGCCGGCTGATCGTCGCGACGCTCGTCGCGTGCGCGGCCGCGCTCGCGCTGCCGGCGTTCACGCGGTCCGGCACCCTCTTCCTGCTCGCGACGCTGGCCGCCGGCGCCGCGTCGAGCGTGATCCAGATGCTTGTGCCGATGGCCGCGTCGATGGCGCCCGAAGCGCAGCGCGGCCGCGCGGTCGGCAACGTGATGAGCGGGCTGATGCTCGGCATCCTGCTGTCACGGCCGCTCGCCAGCCTGATCGCGGGCACGGCCGGCTGGCGCGCGTTCTACGCGCTGGCCGCGCTCGCGAACGCGGCGATCGCGGTAGTGCTCGCGCTGCGCTTGCCGCCGCGCGTGCCGCCGGCTTCGGCCGGTTATCGCGCGCTGCTCGCGTCGATGGGCCGGCTGCTGGCCGACGAAGCGGTGCTGCGCCGGCATGCGCTGTCGGCCGCGCTCGCGATGGCCGCGTTCAGCGCGTTCTGGACCGCCGTCGGGCTGCGGCTCGCGCAGCCGCCGTTCGGCCTCGACCTGCACGGCATCGCGCTGTTCGCGTTCGCCGGCGCGAGCGGCGCGATCGTCACGCCGCTGGCCGGCCGCGCCGGCGATCGTGGCCACGGCCCGGCCGCGCAGCGCATCGCGCACGTGACGATGCTCGCGGCGCTCACCGTGCTCGGCATCGCCGGCGCCGGCTGGTTCGGCTTCGATGCGCACGCGCATCGCGGTGTCGCGCTGGCGCTGCTCGCCGGCGGCGCGGCGCTGCTCGACGCGGGCGTGATCGTCGACCAGACGATCGGCCGCCGGGAAATCAACCTGTTGAACCCGGCCGCACGCGGGCGGCTGAACGGGCTGTTCGTCGGGTTGTTCTTCGCCGGCGGCGCGCTCGGCGCGGCGCTGGCGGGCAGCGCATGGGCGTGGGGCGGGTGGAGCGCCGTGTGCGGCGTCGGCTTCGCGTTCGCGGGCGCGGCCGCGGCGTTCGGCTTGTCGGGCGGGCGCCGGAGCGGCACCGCGGCGTGGCCGCGCGCGTAACGCGGGCCCGGATATGAAAACGCCCCGCCCTCTGACGAGGCGCGGGGCGTCCGGCGGGCCGCGTGGCCGCGCTGGCCAAAATCAGTGACGGACCAGCGCCATCATCGCGCCGAAGCCGACGAAGATCCCGCCCGTCAGCCGGTTGAACACCTTCGCGACGCTCTGGCTCTTCAGCGTCGCGCCGATGCGCGTGCCGAACGACGCGTAGACGAGATACCAGCTGACCTCGATCACCGCGAACGTGACGACGAGGATGCAGAACTGCGGCAGCGTCGGCTCGGCTGCATTGATGAACTGCGGCAGCAGCGCGGCCGCGAACAGGATCGCCTTCGGGTTGCTGCCCGCGACCAGGAAACCATTGCGGAACAGCGCCCAGCGCGATGCCGACGCGCCTTGCGAAACCGCATCGACGTCCGCGGCCGGCGCGTCGTCGACGCGTGCGCGCCACGCCTTCACGCCGAGATAGATCAGGTAGGCGGCGCCCGCGAAGCGCAACGCATCGAACGTCGCCGGCCACGCCTCGAGCACCGCCCCGAGCCCCGCCGCGGACACCGCGAGCATCAGCACCAGCGCGCTCAGGCAGCCGGCCATCGTCGACGCCGAGCGGCGCAGCCCATGCTGCGCGCCGTGCGTCATCACGAGCAGCATGTTCGGACCGGGAATCGCCGACACGACGAACACCGTCGCCACGAAAAGCCACCACGTATGCAGGTTCATGACCGCCCCGACCGAAAGAGAATTGAAATGTCGATTATGCCGTGCGCGCGGCGTTTTTGTCCCGCGTCGGCTCAGCGGCCCGCGCGGCGCAGCGCGACTTCGCCGAGCACCGCGAAGTCCTGTTCGCCGCCGCCGTGCGCGAGCGCATCGAGCAGGCTGTCGCGCACGACGCTCGCCACCGGCAGCGGCACCGACGCCGCGTCGCCGGCCTCCAGCGCGAGCCGCACGTCCTTCAGCCCGAGGCGCGCCTTGAAGCGCGCGGGTTCGTAGCTGCGCTCGGCGATCATCCCGCCGTAGCCTGCGTAGACCGGCCCCGGGAACACGCTGTTCGTGATCACGTCGAGGAAATCGCGCATCGCGACGCCGTGCGCGCCGAGCAGCGCGGACGCCTCGCCGAGCGTCTCGATCGCCGACGCGAGCGTGAAATTCGCCGCGATCTTCGCGACGTTCGCATGCTGCGGCAGCGAGCCGAACCGCCAGGTCTTCTGGCCGATCGCGTCGAACAGCGGCTGCACGCGGTCGATCGCCTCGGCCGGGCCGCCGGCCATGATCGTCAGGCGCGCGGCGGCTGCGACGTCCGGGCGTCCCATCACGGGCGCGGCGACGTACTCGAGGCCGCGCGACGCATGCGCGTGCGCGAGCGACTCGGCGAGCGCGACCGACACCGTCGCCATGTTCACGTGGATCAGGCCGCGCGGCGCCTGCGCGAGCAAAGCGTCGTCGAATACTTCGCGCGCGGCCGCGTCGTCGGCGAGCATCGAGAACACGGCGTCGCCGCGAAACGCGTCGGCCGGCGTCGCGACGATCTGCGCGCCCAGCGCGGCGAGCGGCTCGGCGCGCTCGCGCGACCGGTTCCAGACCCGCACGGCGTGCCCCGCCTTCAGCAGGTTCGTCGCAATCGCCTGCCCCATTTCGCCCAGCCCGATAAATCCGAGATCCATTTCCCCGCTCCTTCGACCCGTGAAGCGGGGAGTTAAACACAGATGGCGGCGGCCTGCAGCCCCCGGGCGACCGGCCGTGCGCGGTGCGATACTGCGCCAATGGCGACCGCGACCTTCCGCTTCCACGGCGAACTGAACGCGTTTCTCGCGCGCGAGCAGCGCGAGTGCGCGTTCGCGCACGCGTTTGCCCGCGACGCGACGGTCAAGCACGCGGTCGAGGCGCTCGGCGTCCCGCATACGGAAATCGGCCGGCTCTGCGTGAACGGCGCACCGGCCGCCCTCGACCGGCCGCTCGGCGACGGCGACCGCGTCGACATCCATCCGGAACGCGCGCAGCCGGCGGCCGCCTCGCCGCTGCCGCAACCGGACCGCTGGCGCTTCGTCGCCGACGCGCATCTCGGCGGCCTCGCGCAGCTGCTGCGCCTCGCCGGCTTCGATACCTGCTACGACAACCACTACCGCGACGACGAACTCGCGGCGCTCGCCGCGCGCGAAGGCCGGATCGTGCTGACCCGCGACCGCGAGCTGCTGAAGCGCCGCGCGGTCGTGCGCGGCTGCTACCTGCATGCGCAGCAGCCGGACGCGCAGCTGCGCGAGCTGTTCGCGCGGCTCGATCTCGCGCCGCACATGCGGCCGTTCCGGCTGTGCCTGCGCTGCAACGCGCCGCTGCACGCGCTCGATGCGGCGGACGCCGCGCCGCGCGTGCCGCCTGGCGTGCGCCAGCGGCACCGGCGCTTTGCCGCGTGCGACGTGTGCCGGCGCGTGTTCTGGGAAGGGTCGCACTGGCGGCGCATGCGCGCGGTGGTCGATGCGATGCGCGCGCCGCCGCCCGATGCCCTCGAGTTTCCGGACGTGGCGGACGCCTGAAAAAACAAAACCCCGCAGGCCGAAGCATGCGGGGTTTCGCGACGGCCGGCCGGCAGCGGCGACCCCGGCGGAGCGTGCTTAGTTCTGCGCGCCTGCGTCGTTCCCGACGTGGCTGACGCCCCTGAGAAAAACAAAACCCCGCAGGCCGGAGCGTGCGGGGTTTCGCGACAGGGGGCCGGCAGCGCCGGCCCGGTGAAGCGTGCTTAGTTCTGCGTGCCTGCGTCGTTCGTGCCGGCGGCCGAAGCGGCTGCAGCCTTCGCCTTGCCCTTGGCCGAACCGTGCTGCTTCAGCTGGTGCTTCGGCTTGCTGTGATCCTTCTTGGCCGGTGCCGGTGCAGCGGCCGACGTGTCGGCTGCCGGCGCCGACGCCTGTGCGAATGCCGAAACCGATGCGAGAGCGAATGCTGCGGTCATGATCGAAGCGAGCGTCTTCTTCATTGTTCTTCCTTTAGCGGAGAAAAAGTCAAACGTACCGGTAAGAGATGCGAGGCATCCGCATCGGAACATCAGTCGCGCCGGGTTGCCGGTCGCCGCCGGACGGGTCGGCTCTCGCCTTTCCGCCTCGGCAAATACTGACGCACAGGCTCCATAACGCATCGCCCGCGCGGCGAGTTGACATGCAGCTTGCATCGTTCGGGTTTCCCCGGGGGCACGGGTTTCGCGCCCGCGCGACGCGCCGCCGGGACCTGCGTCAATCGTCCGACAAACCGGCTCTCGCGCCCGTCGCCCCGACGCTATACTGGCCACCTTCCGTCCCAACCGGACGCGGCCGGTCACGAGACCGCCGCCGTCGCAAGGCGCCCAAATTGCCCGATCACAATCTGGACAAACTGAAAATCGACCGGCGTCCGATCGCACCCGCGCCACGCCGGCGCCGGTGGGTCCGCTACGCGGTCGCCGCCGCACTCGTCATCGTCGCGATCGTCGCCGCGCTGGCGCTCACCGGCCGGCCGACGGTCGACATGACCTCCGTCACGTCCGCCTACCCGTACCAGAACGACACCCAGCTCAACGCGACCGGCTACGTCGTGCCGCAGCGCAAGGCGGCGGTCGCGTCGAAGGGCCAGGGTCGCGTCGAGTGGCTCGGCGTGCTCGAGGGCACGCGCGTGAAGAAGGACGAGATCATCGCGCGGCTCGAAAGCCGCGACGTGCAGGCGTCGCTGGCACAGGCACGCGCGCAGGCGCAGGTCTCCCGTGCGAACCTCGGCGTCGCGCAGGCAGAGCTGAAGGATGCGGAGATCGCGCTGCGCCGCACCGCCGTGCTCGCGCCGAAGGGCGCGGTGCCGGCCGCGCAGCTCGACATCGACACGGCCCGCGTGAACAAGGCACGCGCGTCGGTCAACAGCGACGAAGCCGCGATCGCGTCCGCCGAAGCCAATGCGCAGGCCGCGCAAGTCGCGGTCGACCAGACGGTGATCCGCGCGCCGTTCGACGGGATCGTGCTCGCGAAGCACGCGAACGTCGGCGACAACATCACGCCGTTCTCGTCCGCGTCGGACAGCAAGGGCGCGGTCGTGACCATCGCCGACATGGACACGCTCGAGGTCGAGGCCGACGTCGCCGAATCGAACATCGCGAAGATCCGCGCGGAGCAGCCGTGCGAGATCCAGCTCGACGCGCTGCCCGACATGCGCTTCGCGGGCCGCGTGTCGCGCATCGTGCCGACCGTCGACCGCTCGAAGGCGACCGTGCTGGTGAAGGTGCGTTTCGTCGACCGCGACGAGCGCGTGCTGCCCGACATGAGCGCGAAGATCGCGTTCCTGTCGAAGCCGGCGTCGCCGCAGGACCGGCAGCCGGTGACGGCCGTGCAGGCGAGCGCGGTGGTCGAGCGCGACGGCCGCCCGGTCGTGTTCGTCGTGAAGGACGAAACGGTGCGTGCGACGGCGGTGACCCGAGGCGCGCGGATCGGCGAACTCGTCGCAATCCGCGGCGTGAAGCCCGGCGACACGGTCGTGCTCGCGCCAGGCGCGAAGCTGAAGGACGGCGCGAAAGTCGCCGTCGCGAAGAAGTAGCGTGGCGCGCGTGAACGACGCCTCGCCGCCCCTCGTCGAGATCAGCCACGTCGCAAAGTCGTACCGGCGCGGCAACCAGGTCGTGCCGGTACTGACCGACATCACGCTCGACATCGGCGCAGGCGACTTCGTCGCGCTGATGGGGCCGTCGGGTTCCGGCAAGAGCACGCTGCTCAATCTCGTCGCCGGCATCGACCGGCCCGACAGCGGCGAGCTGCGCGTGGGCGGCCTCGACATCTCGCGGCTCGAGGAAGCGCAACTGGCCGAATGGCGCGCGGCGAACGTCGGCTTCATCTTCCAGTTCTACAACCTGATGCCGGTGCTCACCGCGTTCGAGAACGTCGAGCTGCCGCTGATGCTCACGCACCTGTCGCGCCGCGAACGGCGCGAGCGCGTCGAGCTGGTGCTCGACATGGTGAATCTCGGCGACCGGACCAGCCATTACCCGTCCGAGCTGTCGGGCGGCCAGCAGCAGCGCGTCGCGATCGCGCGCGCGCTGATCACCGACCCGGTGCTGATCGTCGCCGACGAGCCGACCGGCGACCTCGACCGCGCGTCGGCCACCGACGTGCTCGCGATGCTGCAGCGGATGAACGCGGAGCTCGGCAAGACGATCATCATGGTGACCCACGATGCGCACGCGGCTGCCGCCGCGCAGTCGCTCGTGCATCTGGAGAAAGGAGAGTTGATCGATGGGCACGCCGTCTGACGGACGGGAGCGCGCACGATGATGGTGTTCAAGCTGATCGCGCGCAACGCGCTGCGGCACCGGCTGCGCACGCTGCTGACCGTGCTCGGGCTGACCATCGCGGTGCTGGCGTTCGGGCTGCTGCACACCGTCGTCGACGCGTGGTACGCGGGCGCGGCCGCCGCGTCGAGCGGCCGGCTCGTCACGCGCAACGCGATCTCGCTCGTGTTCCCGCTGCCGGTCAGCTACGAGAACCGGATCCGCGGCGTCGACGGCGTGACGGCCGTGGTCCGCTCGAACTGGTTCGGCGGCATATACCGCGACCCGAAGAACTTCTTCGCGAGCTTCGCGGTGTCGGAGAACTACCTCGACCTGTATCCGGAATTCATCCTCCCGGCACAGCAGCGCGCCGACTACGTCCGCGACCGCCGCGGCTGCCTGGTCGGGCGCCAGCTCGCGACGCAGTTCGGCTTCAAGGTCGGCGACGTGATTCCGCTGAAGGGCACGATCTATCCGGGTACGTGGGACTTCGTCGTGCGCGGCATTCTCGACGGCCGCGACGACTCGACGATCACGCGCCAGCTGGTGTTCCACTGGGACTACCTTAACGAGACGGTGCGCAAGCGCACGCCGAAGCAGGCCGACCAGGTCGGCGTGTTCGTGCTCGGCGTCGCGCACCCGGACGACGGCGCCGCGATCGCGCGCAACGTCGACGCGGTGTTCAGGAACTCGCTCGCCGAAACGCTGACCGAGACCGAACAGGCGTTCCAGCTCGGCTTCGTCGCGATGTCGAACCAGATCATCGCGGCGATCCGCGTCGTGTCGTACGTGGTGATCCTGATCATCATGGCCGTGATGGCGAACGCGATGGCGATG
Source organism: Burkholderia sp. BCC1998 (assembly GCF_905339875.1). Classification (NCBI taxonomy): domain Bacteria; kingdom Pseudomonadati; phylum Pseudomonadota; class Betaproteobacteria; order Burkholderiales; family Burkholderiaceae; genus Burkholderia; species Burkholderia sp. BCC1998. Next base: position 222,337 of record NZ_CAJPHE010000010.1, on the reverse strand, counting down.
AGCGCGCGCGAACGCACCGCCGAATATGCGACGCTGAAGGCGCTCGGCTTCGGCCCCGGTTTTCTCGCGCTGCTCGTGTTCGGCGAATCGGTCGTGATCGCGGTGGCGGGCGGCGGGCTCGGGATGCTCGCGACGCCGCCGGCCGCGAGCCTCTTCAAGCAGGCCGCGGGCGGCATCTTTCCGGTGTTCAGGGTGTCGGACGGGACGATGGCGCTGCAGGCCGCGTGCTCGATCGCGGTCGGCTTCGCGGCCGCACTGGTGCCGGCGTGGCAGGCGGCACGCGTGCGCGTGGTCGAAGGCCTGCGGGCGATCGGCTAGAGGCGCGCATCGATGGCCATTCCGCTCACCTACATCGCGCGCAACCTGTGGACCCGGCGGCTCACCACCGCGCTCACCGCGGGCGGGATGGCGCTGGTGATCTTCGTGTTCGCGACCGTGCAGATGCTCGACGCGGGGCTCACGCAGACGCTCGTGTCGACCGGCGAACCGGACAACGCCGTGGTGATCCGCAAGGGCGCGGAAACCGAGATCCAGAGCGCGATCGACCACCAGCAGGCCAACGCGCTCGAGATGCATCCGGCCGTCGCGCTCGGCCCCGACGGCCGGCCGCAGGTGTCGAAGGAAGCCGTCGTGCTGATCTCGCTCGTGAAGACGTCGACCGGCAAGCCGTCCAACGTCGTGATCCGCGGCGTGTCGCCGGCCGGCCTCGCGCTGCGGCCGCGCGTGAAGCTGGTCGCCGGCCGCACGTTCGCGCCGGGCTCGTCGGAGATCGTCGTCGGCAGCGCGATCGCGAGAGGCTTCAGCGGCACGCAGCTCGGCGACCGCCTGCATTTCGCGCAGCGCGACTGGACCGTCGTCGGCATCTTCGACGCGGGCGGCAGCGGCTTCGATTCGGAGATCTGGGGCGACGTCGACCAGCTGATGCAGTCGTTCCGGCGCACCAGCTATTCGTCGATGGTGCTGCGCATCCCGAGCGCCGACGGTTTCGCGCGCTTCAAGGCCGACATCGACGTCGACCCGCGCCTCACCGACGAAGCGAAGCGCGAGCAGACGTTTTACGGCGACCAGTCGAAGGCGCTGTCGACCTTCATCAACATTCTCGGCATCACGCTGTCGACGATCTTCTCGATCGCCGCGATGATCGGCGCGATGATCACGATGTATGCATCGGTCGCGAACCGCACCGCCGAGATCGGCACGCTGCGCGCGCTCGGCTTCAAGCGCATGAACGTGCTTGCCGCGTTCCTGCTGGAGGCGCTGCTGCTCGGCTTCGTCGGCGGCGTCGCGGGGCTCGCGTGCGCGTCGCTGATGGAGTTCGCGTCGTTCTCGACGACCAACTTCCAGACTTTCTCCGACCTGTCGTTCCGTTTCGTGCTGACGCCCGCGATCGTCGTGAAGACGCTGCTGTTCTCGCTCGTGATGGGGCTCGTCGGCGGGTTCCTGCCGGCGATGCGCGCCGCGCGGCTGAGCATCGTCGACGCGCTGCGCGCGCAGTGACGCGCGCGGCCGCTCACGCGCGGCGCTCGCGCGGCACCCACGCGCCGTGGAACCCGGCCGGCACGCGGCGCGGCAGGTGCACGGTCGCGACCGGCGCCGCGTCGATCGCGCGCGCATCGAGGATCACGACGTCGCTCGTATCCGTCGCCGCGCGGTAGACCACAACCAGCAGCCAGCCGTCGTCCTCGTCGGTGCCGCCCGGGCGCGGCACGAACACCGGCTCGCCGTTCTGGTCGCCGGCCGGTACCGCGTAACGCGTCGTCGTGCCGCGCATGTGATCGAAGCGCATCACGCCGCGCATCTCGGTATGGTTCGGCTGCTCGGCCGCATACAGGTAACGGTAGCGGCGCCCGGTCCGGCTTTCGTTGATGCGCGGCAGCTCGATGCCCCCATCGGCGAGCGGCCCCTCGTCGACCAGCCCGTTCGCGGTATCGATCACGTAGCGCCACAGTTCGCCGACCGGGTTGTCGGCGAACCGGCCGGTGCGCGCGTCGAGACGCAGGAACCACGGATAGCGCACCGCATCGAGCACGATGCACGACGCATCGCAGTCGTACGCGTTCACCACGTGCTGGATAAAGCACGGCTCGATCCCGAACCAGCGCACGTCGCCGCCGTGGCGCGGCATCACGCCGATCCGCGCGTCGCGGTCGTCGTGCCAGCGCAGCGGCATCCGGTGCCCGTGCTTCAGCATCGCGAAGTCGTAACCCACGTTCAGGTCGAGCAGCAGGCTGCGGGTCTCGGTGATCGCGAGGTCGTGCATCATCGACGGCGCGCGCACGTCGACCGCGAGGTCGACGCGCTGCACGCCCTGCGCGTCCGCGACACCGTAGCGCAGCCACGGCGCGCGCCAGTCCGCGCGAAACAGGATCAGTTCGCCGGTCACCGGATCGACCTTCGGATGCGCGGTCATCGCGCCGCCGAACGCCGCGTGCCGCGCGGGCGCACCGAGCGTGTCGAGCGCGGCCGTGATCGCGAGCGGCGCGCCGCCTTCGGCCAGCGCGAGCAATTCGCCCGCGTGCTGCAGCACGTTCACGTTCGGATTCGTGTCGGGCAGATGCGGCGCCTGCTCCGGCGCGTGAACATCGGCCCAGCGGCGCGTGCGGGCCCAGCGGTTCCGGTAACCCGCGGCGCGGCCGCGTTCGAACGCGATCGCGTGCAGCATCGCCGCTTCCGGCCACCACGACAGCACGTCGTTGCCTTCGAAACGGCCGCCCGGCGGATTCGGGCCGTTGCGCAGCAGCGTGCCGTCGAGTTCGGGCGGGATCGTGCCGGTCACGCGCAGGTCGACGAGGTCGGCTTCGTCGACGACCGGCGCGATCGCGCCGTGGTTCAGATCGAACGTCGTCATCGCGTCGTGTGCTCCTTCAGCAGTCTTCGGTCGACGGCGGCAGATCGCCGCGCGCCAGCGCGAGCGCATGGTCGCGCACGTCGTCCGGCCAGCCGGCGACCCACTCGGCCAGCCGCGCGAGGTCGTTCGCATACAGCGCGCGCGCGGCCTCCTCGAAACCGGGCAGGTCGCCCGCGATCGCGGACATGAAGTGATAGGCGCGCGCCTGCGCGTCGCGGCGCCGGTCGGCCGCCGCATGCGTGCGCCGCGCGTCCTCGACGAGCTTGCGCAGCGCGACGGACGCGCCGCCCGGCTGCGCGGCGAGCCACTCCCAGTGACGCGGCAGCAACGTGACCTCGCGCGAGACGACGCCGAGCTTCGGACGGCCGCGGCCGCGTTGTTCGCCCGCCTCGCCTCCCTCCGCGGCGGGCGCGGATGCATCGCCCGGCGCAGCCGCGTAACGCGCGCGGATATCGTCCGCCGTGCCGCGCAGGTCGAGGTCGATCGAGCGGCCGGTCGCGTCGTCGAAGATCACGATCGTGCCGGACATGGCGTCGCCGGCCGCCTGCCGGACCGCGACCGCCACCGCCGCGAGCGGGCCCGACGCGACGCGCCGGTGGCCGTCGAACGCCGTGTAGGAAGGGAGAAGTGTGGAGAGCGTCATCGTGGTCGCCCGTGGGCAGAAATCGGAATGACGCTATTTTTATCCGGGTATAAATTGAATGTCAATATCACCCGGGTAAAAATTTGCCGACGCCGTGCGCGCGTCGGGTGAGCGCGCTGTCCGGTCTTCAGGGCGTCGCTGCCGGCATCGCGGTCACGCGCGCGCTGGCGAGCGCATCGTCGAGCGACACGTGTCCTTCGAAGGCCGACGACGCCGGTAGCGGCCGGTTTTCCTCGATCGCGTGAGCGAACTGCACGCCGGCGTCGTCGGCGAGCCGTGCGCGCAGCGCGGCGACGCGCGGAAACGCATCCTGCTCGAACACCGCGTGATAGTCGGCCCAGCGGGCGATTCCCGCGAAATACGCGTCGGCCAGCGTGCGTTGCGCGCCGAGCAACCACGGACCGTCGCCGCGCTCGAGCAGCGCTTCCAGGTGACGGTGCGCCTTCAGCACCTTGCCGCGACCGTATGCCTGCAGCACGGCTTTCTCGGCGCCTTCGGCGCCGTGTTCGTACACGTACCAGAGCGCGCCGAACGCGCTGAAGAACGTCGTGTTCAACCACGCGAGCATGCGGTTCAGACGGTCGAAATCCGCGCTGCCCTGGCGGAACGCGAGGCCGCTGTCGAGCGCCTGTGCGCCGACATGGCCGAGGATCGCGACGCTTTCGGTCAGCACGTCGCCGTTCGCGGTCACGAACGCCGGCGTCTCGGCGGCGGGGTTCAGCGCGAGGAACGCGTCGCTCGTCACGAGGCCCGGCATCGTGATGCGCGACAGCCGGTAAGGCCGGCCTGCCCATTCGAGCGCGACGATCGAGCCGAACGAGCAGCCGGCGGGAATGCCGTAGAGAAGGATCGGAGACATGGGGATTTCGCAGAAGTGGATCGAGCAATCATGCTCCCATGACGAACGATCGCGCAGTAGCCGCTAGAATCGAAACCCGTCGTTTCTTCTGGTGGACGCTGACAGTGAATCTGAACGATCTCTACCTCTTCGTACAGGCGGTCGACGCGGGCAGCATGTCGGCGGCCGCACGTCGGCTCGACCTGCCGAAATCAACGGTCAGCAAGCGCGTGGCCGAGCTCGAGCGCACGCTCGGCGCGCGGCTCGTGCATCGCACGTCGCGCAGCTTCCGGCTGACGCCGGTCGGCGCCGAATTCTTCGAGCATGCGCGCGCGGCGGTGATCGAGGCCGAAAGCGCGCGCGACGCCGTGCTGCGGCAGGCGGCCGAACCGGCCGGCGTCGTGCGGATCACGAGTTCGGTGCCGGTGGCGCAGCACATCCTCGCGCCATGCCTGCCGGCGCTGGCGATCGCGCACCCGAAGCTGCTGCTGCAGATTCACGCGAGCGACCGGCTCGTCGACATCGCGCAGGAAGGCTTCGACATCGCGGTCCGCAGTCATTTCGCGCCGCTCCCCGATTCCGCACTCGTGCAACGGCCGCTGGCCACGTCGCCGATCGTCGCCGTTGCGTCGCCGGCATATCTCGCGCGTGCCGGCACACCGGACGCGCCGACCGACCTCGCGCGGCACGACGGGCTTCATCCAGGTCCTCAACCATGGCGGCTGCAGCGCGCCGGCGACACCGTCGACGTCGCCCCGCGCATCCGAATGCAGGCGGACGAGTCGACGCTGCTGCTGCAGGCCGCGACGGCCGGCCTCGGGATCGCATGCCTGCCCGACTGGATCGCCGGCGCCGCGCTCGCGTCGGGCGCGCTCGTGCGCGTGCTGCCCGGCTGGCGGGCCGGCACCGTCACGACCACACTGCTGATGCCGCACCGGCGCGGCCAGTTGCCTGGCGTGCGCGCCGCGGTCGAGTTTCTCGCGGAACACGTCGCGGCCCACCACGGCACCGCCCCGGGCGACGCGCACGCGTGAACGAACCTTCCGGCGATTCACGCTCACAATTCTTCGCGCCCACATCCAATCGATTCAATTCCTGAATCGATCAAGTCAGTAATTGGCATGAAAGCGCATATTTCGCCGTGACAGAATGATCCGGACGCCGTGCCCCGGGCATCGGCGTCCAACGTCCGGCTTCAGGCCGGCAACACCGCCACGAAAAACGCGCGCACCCGACGCGCAGCCGCACGACGGCACCTTCCGCCCTTCGGAGGAGACACTGATGAATCCGCTTCACGCATTGCCGGCGTCCGCGTCGGCAACGGCCCGGCGCACCCGCGTGCGCTGGCTCGTGCTGACCGTGCTGTTCGCGGTCACGACGATCAACTACGCGGATCGCGCGGCGATCGCGATCGCGGGCCCGGCGCTGGCCCGCGCGCTGCACCTGAGCCACGTGCAGATGGGCTTCATCTTCTCGGCGTTCGGCTGGTCGTACGTGATCGCGCAACTGCCGGGCGGCTGGCTGCTCGACCGCTTCGGGTCGCGCATCGTCTATGCGTTCAGCATCTTCTTCTGGTCGCTGTTCACGCTGCTGCAGGGCGGCATCGGCTTTTTCGGCGGCGCGGCCGCGTTCGCGCTGCTGTTCGGATTGCGCTTCCTGGTCGGCGCGGCCGAGGCGCCGTCGTTCCCGGCCAACAGCCGGATCGTGTCCACCTGGTTCCCGGCCGCGGAGCGCGGCACCGCGTCGGCGATCTTCAATGCCGCGCAGTACGCGGCGACCGTCGTGTTCGCGCCGCTGATGGGCTGGCTGGTGCACGCGTACGGCTGGCAGTCGGTGTTCGCGGTGATGGGCGTGCTCGGCTTCGCCTTCGTGCTGGTGTGGAACCGCACGATATACGACCCGAAGGCGCACCCGCGTATCAACGATGCGGAGCTCGACTACCTCGCCGAAGGCGGCGCGCTCGTCAACATCGACCAGGCGACCGGCGCGCGCGACGGCGGGCCGTCGATGCGTCACGTGAAGGCGCTGCTGAGGAACCGGATGCTCGTCGGCGTGTACGTCGCGCAGTACTGCATCAACGCGCTCACCTACTTCTTCATCACGTGGTTCCCCGTCTATCTCGTGCAGGCGCGCGGGATGTCGATCCTCAACGCGGGGCTCGTCGCGTCGATCCCCGCCGTGTGCGGCTTCCTCGGCGGGATTCTCGGCGGCATCGTGTCCGACGCGCTGCTCAAGCAGGGCCAGTCGCTGTCGGTCGCGCGCAAGGTGCCGATCGTGATCGGCATGCTGCTGTCGATGTCGATGATCGTCTGCAACTACACCGACTCGCACGTGCTGGTCGTGCTGTTCATGGCGCTGTCGTTCTTCGGCAAGGGGCTCGGCGCGCTCGGCTGGGCCGTCAACGCCGACACCGCGCCGCGCCAGATCGCCGGCCTGAGCGGCGCGCTGCTCAACACGTGCGGCAATCTTTCCAGCATCACCACGCCGATCGCGATCGGCTATATCGTCGACCGCAGCGGCTCGTTCAACGGCGCGCTGGTGTACGTCGTCGCGCACGCGCTGGTCGCCGTGATCTGCTACCTGTTCGTCGTCGGCGAGATCCGCCGCGTCGAGCTGAACTGAACGGCGCGGGCCGCGCCGGCGGGTCCGGCGGCCCGTGCATCACCGGAACCAGGAGCGAACCGATGTCCGAATCCCGCCGTGCCGGCACGCCGCGCGTCACGCGCATGCAGGTGATCCCCGTCGCCGGCCGCGACAGCATGCTGCTGAACCTGTGCGGCGCGCACGCACCGTATTTCACGCGCAACCTCGTGATCCTCGACGACAGCAGCGGCCACACGGGCGTCGGCGAAGTGCCCGGCGGCGAAGGCATCCGCCAGGCGCTCGAGCGGATGACCGGCCCCGTGGTCGGCCAGTCGATCGGGCGTTACCAGGCGACGCTCAACGCGGTGCGCGCGGCGTTGTCCGGCGCCGGTGCGACGGCCGGCCGGACGATCCGGCACGAGGTGACGTCGGCCGGCGAGGCGGCCGTGCTGCGCCAGCCGCACGAGATCAACCTGCGGCTCGACAACGTGATCACCGCGATCGAGGCCGCGCTGCTGGACCTGCTCGGCCAGCATCTCGACGTGCCGGTCGCGGCGCTGCTCGGCGAAGGCCAGCAGCGCGACGCGGTGCCGATGCTCGCGTACCTGTTCTACATCGGCGAGCGGCGCCGCACCGACCTGCCGTATCGCGACGAGACGCACGCCGCCGATCCGTGGTTCCGGCTGCGCAACGAAGCCGCGCTCACGCCGGCCGCGATCGCGCAGCAGGCCGAGGCCGCGGTCGAGCGCTACGGCTTCGCCGATTTCAAGCTGAAGGGCGGCGTGATGGCCGGCGCGGACGAGATGGAAGCGATCGCGGCGATCAAGGCGCGCTTTCCCGACGCGCGCGCGACGCTCGACCCGAACGGCGCGTGGTCGCTCGACGAAGCGGTCGCGCTGTGTCGCGGGCAAGGTCATCTGCTCGCGTACGCGGAGGATCCGTGCGGGCCGGAAGCCGGTTATTCGGGCCGCGAGGTGATGGCCGAGTTCCGGCGCGCGACCGGCATTCCGACCGCGACCAACATGATCGCGACCGACTGGCGGCAGATGGATCATGCGGTGCGGCTGCAGGCGGTCGACATCCCGCTCGCCGATCCGCACTTCTGGACGATGCAGGGCTCGGTGCGGCTCGCGCAACTGTGCCGCGACTGGGGGCTCACGTGGGGTTCGCACTCGAACAACCACTTCGACGTGTCGCTGGCGATGTTCACGCAAGCGGCCGCGGCGGCGCCCGGCACGATCACCGCGATCGACACGCACTGGATCTGGCAGGAAGGCGACGCGCGGCTCACGCGCGAGCCGCTCGAGATCGTCGGCGGCCAGGTGGCCGTGCCGGAGCGGCCGGGGCTCGGGATCGAGCTCGACATGGCGCAGGTCGAGGCCGCGCATGCGCTGTATCGCGAGGTCGGCGGCACGGCGCGCGACGATGCGATGGCGATGCGGTATCTGGTGCCGGGCTGGACGTACGATCCGAAGCGGCCGAGTTTCGGGCGGGGGTGACGGCGGCGGAGCGGGACACGCGGAAAAACAAAAGGGCCCGGTCTTGCGACCGGGCCCTTCGGAATCCGTTGGTGGAGCGGAGGAGGATCGAACTCCCGACCTTCGCATTGCGAACGCGACGCTCTCCCAGCTGAGCTACCGCCCCAACAGACAACCATCATACACATGCATTTCCGCGCTTGGCAATAGGGGTTCCGTCACCCCGGCGCGTCACTTCGACGGCGCGCCGGCCAGCACCCATTCGACCACGGCGCGCAGATCCGCGTCGCTCATGCGCGGGTGTGCCGGCATCGGAATCGCGCCCCACACGCCGGAGCCGCCGTCCTTCACCTTCTTCGACAGCTTCGCGACGGCCTGCGGATCGGACTTGTAGCGCGCGGCGATGTCCTTGAACGACGGACCGACGAGCTTGCGGTCCACTGCGTGGCAGCCCATGCAGGCATTGCCGCGCGCGACCTTCAGGCCGTCGCCGACGTCCGCATGCGCCGTGCCGAGCGCGCCGGCCGCGAGCGCGGCCGCCGCGGCGCCCTGCACCATCCATTGCTTCAACTTCATCTGCGTCGACTTCATTGCGGCGTGGCCTTCGGGTTACCCGGATGCACGCTCGACGAATTCGAGATCGGCGCCGGCGGTTGCAGCGGCGTGGACTGGACCGACGCATCGGGCACGGCACCGACCGTCGCGGCATCCGCGGGCGCGGCGGCGGGCTGCGCGCCGGATGCCCCGCTCGGCGACGCGGCCTGCAATGCCTGCGCGTCCTGCGGCTGGATGTACTGGAACACCTTCACGACCTTCTCGACGCCCGGCACCTGGCTCGCCGCATCCGCGCCGCGATTGCCTTCGTCGACCGTCACGAGACCCAGCAGGTAGATGTTGCCGCGCTCGCTGACGACCTTGTAGTAGTTCGCCGACAGCCCCTTCGTCGCGATGAACTCGGACTTCACGCGTCCTTCGAGATACGAGTCGTTCGCGCGCGACGACAGCGACGATGCCGGCTCGACCGACAGCTCGTTGACGATGCCGTTCACGTTGTTGATGCCGCGCACGATTTCCTCGGCGCGCTGCTTCGATGCGTCGTTCGGCACTTCGCCCGTCAGCAGCACACGGCGGTTGAACACCGTCACGTTCACGTGCGACTGGTCCGGCAGCCCGTTGTTGATCTGCGTGAGCGACTTGACCTGGATCTCGCGATCCTCGGTCTGCGCGCCGAGCGTGCGGCGATCGGTCGCGATCAGCGCGCCGCCGCCGGCCGCCGCACCCAGCACGCCGAGCACGCAACCCTGCAGCGACATCGCGAGGCCCGCCGTCAGCGCGGCGAGCAACGTGGTTCTGACGAGCGTCTGTTTGACGCGGCTTTGGTTCATCGACGGCTCTCCTTCGTTCAATCCTCACCCAGCAGCATCGCGTCGATGCCGTCGCACAGGCAGTGGATGGTCAGCAGATGGACTTCATGGACGCGCGCCGCGCGCGAGGCGGGCACGCTGATCGGAATATCGGTATCGGACAGCGCGGCCGCGACGGCTTGGCCGTCGCCACCCGTCAGCGCGACGACGGTCATCTCGCGCTCGTGTGCTTCGTCGATCGCGGCCAGCACGCGCGGCGACGCGCCGCTCGCGTCGAGCACCAGCAGGATGTCGCCGGTCTGCCCGAGCACGCGCACCTGTTGCGCGAACAGCTGGTCGACGGCGGATGCCCCCATGAGGCCGCCCTGCGACGCATCGGTGGCCAGCGCGATCGCGGGCAGGCCCGGGCGCTCGCGCTCGAAGCCTCCGACGAGCGACACGGCGAGGTAGTGCGCGGCAGCGGCCGATGGGCCGTCGCCGCACGCGACGATCTTGTTGCCGTTCGCCAGCGCGGCGAACATCGCATCGACCGCGGCTGCGATCGGCAGCGACAGCGCGTCGGCCGCTTCGGCGTGTAGCGCGGCGCTGTCACGGAAATGTTGCTGAATACGTTCGACTGACATCGATTCCTGGTGAACTGGGCGCGTGGGCACACCGCGCGCAACGTCATGGGTGCGGCGAGTTTACCGCACTCCGGCACCCTCTCCGGGGGTATGACGAGAACTCTTTACATCTCGTCACAGCTCGCGGCTACGCATCGTCGGCACGAAATGCATCGCGCAGCCACTCGAGCCGGCCGGCCTCGAACGCGACGACGTCGAAACGGCACGCGGCCCCCGCGCCATGCCGTACCCAGAAATGAAGCGCGGCCGCGACCAGACGCCGCCGCTTACGCCAGCCGATGCTCGCGGCCGCGCCGCCGTGCCGCGTGCTGCGCCGCGCGCGCACCTCGACGAACACGAGCGTGCCGTCGGGCGTGCGCATCACGAGGTCGAGTTCGCCGCCGCGCATCGTCACGTTCGCCGCGACGAACGCGAGACCGCGGCGCTCCAGGAACTGCCGCGCGCGCTGCTCGAACGTCGCGCCGACCGACCTGGATCGCGTCGTGCCGGAAAAATTGCCGCCGCCGCGCGGCAAACCGCGCTCGCCGCCCGGCGCGGCCGGCGCCGCGTGGCACAATGCCGTCCTTGTTCCGCTTGCGCCGCGATTGCGCGCATTGCCTGCCATGACTGCCCTCCTCGAACTCGCGCAAACACAGCACTACCCGGACGCCGCGCTCTACGTGGTCGCGACGCCGATCGGCAACACCGCCGACATCACGCTGCGCGCGCTGCACGTGCTCGGCCTCGCCGACCGCATCGCGGCCGAAGACACGCGCAACACGGGCCAGCTGCTGGCCCGCTACGGGATCTCGAAGCCGCTCGTTGCCGTGCACGAGCACAACGAACGCGAAGCCGCGCTGCGCGTGATCGAGCTGCTGCGCGCCGGCGAACGCGTCGCGTACGTGTCGGACGCCGGCACGCCCGGCATTTCGGACCCGGGCGCGCGGCTCGTCGACGCCGTGCGCGCGGCCGGCTTCGCGGTGATTCCGCTGCCGGGCGCGAGCGCGGCCGTGACCGCGCTGAGCGTGGCGGGCGACTGGGCCGGCACGTTCACGTTCGCGGGCTTCCTGCCGCCGAAGGCGAAGCAGCGTGCGAGCGCGCTGCAGGCGCTCGTCCAGCACCCGTACGCGCTGGTGTTCTACGAAGCGCCGCACCGGATCGCGGACACCGTCGCCGCCCTCGCCGACGTGTTCGGCCCCGCGCGCCGGCTGCTGATTGCGCGCGAGCTCACCAAGCTACACGAGCAGCTGTTCCAGGGCACCCTGGCCGAAGGACAGAGCTGGCTCGACGGCGATGCGAACCGGCAGCGCGGCGAGTTCGTGCTGGTCGTGGAAGGCGCGCCGGCCGACGGCGGCGAAGCCGACGACACCGCGCACGACGCGCTGCTCAAGCTGCTGCTGGAAGAAGTGCCGGTGAAGAGCGCGGCGAAGCTCGCGGCCGCGCTGACGGGCGCGTCGCGCAACGCGCTGTATGCGCGCGCGCTGGTGCTGAAGGAAGGCTGACGCGCGAGCACGGACGGCCTCCGCCGCCCGGCACGCGGAAATGCAAAAGGGCTGCCCGAAGGCAGCCCTTTTGCGTAGGCGGACGAACCGCCGCGTTACCTCGCCGAGACCGACGCCAACATTTCGTCGCGTGCCTCGCGCGCTTCCTGCGGCGACAGCCCTTCGATCTTCACGCGGCCCGTGCCGGCGTGCACGAGGCCGATCATCCGGGCAGCGGCATACGACAGGTCGAGCACGCGGCCGCGCTTGTACGGCCCGCGATCGTTGACCTTCACGACGACCCACTTGCCGGTCGACGCGTTCGTCACCCTGATGTACGACGACAGCGGCAGCGTGCGGTGCGCGGCGGTCAGCGCGTTCATGTTGAAGCGCTCGCCGTTCGCGGTGCGGCGGCCGTGGAAATCCCGGCCGTACCACGATGCCCGGCCCGTCTGGCGGAAGTCGGACACATCCTTGCCGTCGATCGGCTCGGCGTCCGCCAGCGACGACTTCTTCGCGTCCTTGCTGTCGGCAGCCGGCATCGATGCCAGCGCGGAATCGAAATTCAGTTGCTGCTTGTCGTCATCCGCTTTCGCGGCCGCGGCCGTCTTGTTGGCCGCGTTCTTCTGGTTGGCGCTGCCGGTGGTCTGGCTGGGTGGCACCGCACAGCCCGTCAGCGCAAAAAATAAAGCAATGGTCCCGAATCGAGTCGGAAATCGAAAATTCATCGACGTGTCGCCTTCTGGTTCGGGCCGCACCGATACAACGCTGCTCAACAACGCAGATATGCGGCCCGGACGGCAAATGCGTGCACGCCCCGCTCGGCTACGCGAGCAGGCGGCTAGCATGGGCGCGGCTTTCGTCTCTGCCGCAACCGTCCTGATTAGTTTTCACGTCTGGCGCAACCTGTCCCCGGCAGCCTGACCAGACCCCACATGCCGCCATCGAACATGGCTTTCACGTTCGCGCGCGTCGCGTACGGCCAACGCACAGGAACGGCGGCACAGGCCTCATCCGGCGGCGCGGCAGCAGGGCCGCAGACGGGCGCGCAGCACCCGGCCGGACAAGACGTGAGCACCGAATGCTCGGTGCTGGATACACCGCCGGACTCCCCGGCGGTCGATGCTTGACGGTGAATCCGATACCCCATTTAACGGGGTCGAAACACCAGCGAATTGCGTGAAATTCACGCGCAATGGGGCGCATTATACATAAACCAAAAGCCTGTCTCGAAAAGGCCCCCGTCCGGACCATTGATTCTCGCTATGGCTGTAACAATCGGGATGCTCCGGGATTGCCCGCACGAGCGGCGTCCGACACCGCACCGCAGGGCCGGCATGCCGCGCGCGCGACCGGTACAATCGCTCCTTTCAGCCGCCGCGGTGCCTCCATGAAAGTCACGCTCATTCCGGTCACGCCGTTCCAGCAGAACTGCTCGCTGCTCGTCTGCGAAAAGACCGGCCGCGCCGCCGTCGTCGATCCGGGCGGCGATCTCGAACGGATCGAACAGGAGATCGCGCGGCAGAACGTTCAGGTCGAGAAGGTGCTGCTCACGCACGGCCACGTCGATCACTGCGCGGGCGCGAAGGCACTCGCGACGCACTACGGCGTGCCGATCGTGGGACCGCAGGAAGATGAGCGCTTCTGGATCGAGCAACTGCCGATGCAGAGCCAGCGCTTCGGCTTTCCGGCCGCCGAAACGTTCGAGCCGGACCACTGGCTGAACGACGGCGACACCGTGCAGTTCGGCGACGAGACGCTCGAGGTCTATCACTGCCCCGGCCACACGCCCGGCCACGTCGTGTTCTTCAGCCGCGCGCATCGGGTCGCGATCGTCGGCGACGTGCTGTTCGCCGGCTCGATCGGCCGCACCGATTTCCCGCGCGGCAACCACGCGGACCTCGTGCGCTCGATCAAGGAGAAGCTGTGGCCGCTCGGCGACGACGTCACGTTCGTGCCGGGCCACGGCCCGGTGTCGACCTTCGGCGACGAGCGCCGCACGAATCCGTTCGTGTCCGACAAGGTGTTCGGATGAACCAGACCGCCATCCCCGAAATCTACGTCAGCACCGACGTCGAGGCCGACGGGCCGATTCCCGGCCCGCACTCGATGCTGAGCTTCGCGTCGGCTGCCTATACGGAGGACAAGCAGCTGATCGCGACGTTCTCCGCGAACCTCGAGACGCTGCCCGGCGCGCAGGCCCATCCGGTGCAGGAAGCGTGGTGGAAGACGGAGCCGCAAGCGTGGGCCGCGTGCCGGCGCGACCTGCAGGCGCCGGCGGCCGCGCTCGTCGCGTACGTCGAATGGGTCGAGGCGCTGCCCGGCAAGCCGGTGTTCGTCGCGATGCCGGCCGGCTTCGATTTCACGTTCATGTTCTGGTACATGATGCACTTCGCCGGACGCTGCCCGTTCTCGTGGTCGGCGCTCGACATCAAGACGCTCGCGTTCGCGATGACGGGCCTGCCGTACCGCAAGGCGATCAAGCCGCGCTTTCCGAAGCACTGGTTCGACGATCATCCGCACACGCACGTCGCGCTCGACGACGCGATCGAGCAAGGCGCGCTGTTCTGCAACATGCTCGCCGACCTGCGCCGCCAGCAAGCCGCGCTCGCGGGCCTCGCGGTGGCCGACACCGACCGGTCGGAACAGGCGGGAGCGGGACAAAACCCAACGGATCCGCGGGCAAATTAGCGAATCTCGCTCAACGGCGCGCCGCCAGATTGCCTTTCCTTTCCCGGGCCTCTAACATTCAGCGTGTTGTAGCTGCCGCATGGAGGCGCAGGTGACGCTCGATTCCTTTTCGCAAAAAATCCTTCGCCTGTTGCAGCTCGACGCGCGCCGTTCCGTGCAGGAAATCTCCGACCAGGTCGGCCTGTCGAGTACGCCGTGCTGGCGCCGCATCAAGGACATGGAACAGTCCGGCGTGATCCAGCGCTACACCGCGCTGCTCGATCGCGAGAAGCTCGGCCTGCACGTCTGTGCGCTCGCGCACGTGCACCTGACCCGCCACAACGAAGGCGGCGTCGAACAGTTCGAGCGCGAGATCGCGACCTGCCCGGAAGTCACCGAGTGCTACAGCACGACGGGCGAAGCCGATTACATCCTCAAGATCGTCGCCCCCGACATCAAGGCCTACGACGTCTTCCTGCACGAACGGATCTTCAAGATCCCGGCCGTGTCGCAGGTGCGCACGAGCGTCGTGCTGCGCGAAATCAAGTTCGACACGCAACTGCCGCTGTAACGCGCGGCCCGCGGTCGCGGGCGCCGCTCACGCCTGCGCCGGCAGCCCGCGCGTGAAGCCGATCCGGCGCGCGCCGAACTGGCGCTTCAGCGCGTCGACATCGAGCCGGCCGGCCAGCGCCGCGTCGGTATCGCCCGCGCCGGCGTCGAGCGTCACGTCGATCTCGAGCCCCGTACTCAGGTAGTGCAGGTTGATCGCGGCCGGATGCAGCCCGCGCTGCGCGAGCGCGGCCTCGAGCCGCGCCGCGATCTCGGCGCGCGGCGGCAGCGCGAGCGCCGGACGGCGCGCCACATCGTTCTCGGGGTCGACGTGGATCAGCGCGTCGAGCACGCGCGGGTCACGCAGCACGCGCGCTCGTGCGGTTTCCGCGATGTAATGCCCTTCGGAGACGGAGATCATCGGATCGACGAGGATGTGCGCGTCGACGAGCGCCGCATCGCCCATCTTGCGCGTGCGCAGGTCGTGCACGTCGCGCACGCCCGGCGTCGCGGCGAGCAGCGCGCGGATCTCGGCCGTGTCGGTGGTGTCGAGTGCGCGATCCGACAGGTCCTGCAGCGCGTCATAGCCGAACGTCCAGCCCATGCGCGCGACCATGAAGCCGACGATCGCGGCGGCGATCGGGTCGAGCAGCCGCACGCCGGCGAGACTGCCGACGATGCCGATCGCGACGACGAGCGACGATGCGGCGTCCGAGCGCGCATGCCATGCGTTCGCGACGAGCATCGCCGAACGCACGCGCCGCGCCTCGCGCAGCATGTAGCGGAACAGCGCCTCTTTCGACACGAGCACCGTGAGCGCGACGATCAGCGCGGAAAAATGGACGGCCGGGATGTTTTCGAGATTCACGAGACGGTTGCCGGCGCGCCAGAGCATGCCGATGCCGACCGCGATCAGGATCGCGCCGAGAAACAGCGACGCGACGGTCTCGTAGCGGCTGTGTCCGTAATTGTGATCGGCATCCGGCGATGCGCCACTATGGCGATTCGCAACCAGTACGACAAAATCCGAGATCAAATCGGAAATCGAATGGATACCATCGGCAATCAATGCCTGCGAATGCGCAACCACGCCGACGACGATCTGAAACGTCGCAAGCACCACATTCAGCACGATACTGACGAGGGTGCTCTTGCGCGCGACCGCGTGCTTATCTGCGCTTTGTGCGTCGTCGGAAAACGTGGACATGAAATACGAGATATCGGTTGGGATACGTAATTCTACCAAACGACCCTCGCGGGGCATTCCGATAACCCCAAATTTTCCATTTAAATCAATCGCTTATGCGAACGGGTCGCATTTTCATTCACGCGCCGTTTCTGACATTTTCATGACAGAACGCATACATTCCGATCCCGCGATACAAAAAAGCCGCGCTCCTGCACGGATACGCGGCTCTTTTCGAGGCAATGATTTAAACAGTCGTTTAAATCGAGAACTGTTCGCGGTCCTTGCCGGCGATCCAGCGCGGCGGCTTGCCACGGCCCGACCACGTCGCGCCCGTTTCCGGATCGCGGTACTTCGCTGCCACGCCTGCGCGCGGACGACCGACCTTGCCTGCCTTCGCGCGGCTGAGGCCGAGTTCGGCGAGCGAAAAGCCGTAGTCGGCAATTTTCTGCTTCACGTCATTCAGCACTTCGGCGTATTCGCGCGACTTCGCTTCTTCGATTTGCTTCTCCAGCTTCTCCCGCTGGGCCAGCAGGTCCTTGTAAGAAGACATAGTTTCCCTTTCGATATGACCAATGGCGCCGATCTGCTGCCGGCTCACCATTCATGAAATATTTGTGCCTCGGATTTTGAAGGCAGAGATTAGCACAAAAAAGATTTGATAGAAGCAGGATTCATGAAAATCCCGAGACCAATTGTAATTCACGCATGTCATTTTGACCGGCCACGGCCTTTTCTCAAATTTTTACGCGCTTGCATAGAGATTAGGACATTACCGATCTGGAAATAGGTCTATCAACATACGCAATTACCCGCATTCGGAAAAATCAAAGCTTTCATCCGGCGACATGTTTGCGAAAATCGTACGGCGCGTGACGCTAAACAGACAAAGCTGAATCCGCGGCCTCACGTCACATCCCGCGCGCAGGCCATCAGCCGCTCGCGCAGCGCGCCGGCATCGCCGGGCACCGGGTCGAACGGCGTGCGCACACGGCGGCCGTCGCAGCGCCAGTCGGCGCCGTGGCGGTCGACGCCGAGCAGGTCGAGCCCGGCGCGGCGCGCAGCGCTCGAGTCGTATGCGTCCCACAGCGCCCGTTCGTCGTCGAACCCGAGCGGCGGCAGCGCATCGAGGCCGGCGCCGTCCACCCAGCCCATCCGGCCGAATCCGCCGATATAGCGCAGCCGCTCGATCTCGAGCGCCCAGAACGTGAAATCGCCGAGCGCGAGATAGCGCGCGGCGTCGGGTTCGTAGCGCAGGTAGCGCGCGGCGACATGCGGCGCGTCGCCGAGCGGCACGAAGCGGCCGAGCAGCGTCGCGCGCTCGGCGTTCAGCACGTCGCCGTCCGGCGCGTCGACGACCAGGAAGCCCGCGCGCGGATCGGCGGCGAGGTTGCGTGTGTGCTCGGCGAGGCCGCTCACGAGAATCACGGGCCGATGATCCGCATCGGGTGCGAACGGCACGACCGTCGGATAGGGAAAGCCTTGCGGGTCGCGCGCGTGGGTCGCGAGCGTGCCGAGCGCGCAGCGATGCAGCAGGTGCAAGGCAAGGACGGGATCGATGTTCACGGTGACTCCTGCGTTCGGAAGGCCTGGTGGCAAGGGTGGCGAAGGCGGGCCGCGCCGGAACGCGTCGGGCACGCCGCCTGCGCATCGATGTTACCCGCGGCGGCGGCTTGCCGGGCATCGGCCGGATGGCCGACGCGCCGCGTGAAGGCGAAGTGCGCGCCGATCACGACCGGCCGCACGGCCAGCGCGCCGGCAAGACCGTAAACGGTTCGATAGAATCGGACGAATCCGACGGGCGCGACGCGCCCGCGCATCGTCCATTCAAGAGCGTTCCGTGTCCGAATCCTCCTCCCGATCCTCGTCCGACTTTTCCGCGCCGCCCGACGCGCATCGCGTGCTGGCGTTGCCGGTCCGCCAGCGCGCACGCACGGCCACGATGGCGCTGTTCTTCGTCGCCGGCATGATGTACGCGTCGTGGGGCGTGCACGTGCCGACCGTGCGCGACAAGTTCGCGTTGAGCCCGGGCCTGCTGTCGATCGCGCTGTTCGCGGTCGCGGGCGGCTCCATCGCCGCGATGCTGACGATCGCGCGCTGGATCGCGCGCGTCGGCTCGCGCACCGCGTGCCTCGCGGGCGGGCTCGTGATGTCCGCCTGCGCGGCGCTGATCCTCGTGGTCCCCGATTACTGGATGCTGCTCGTCGTGCTCGCGCTGTTCGGCTTCTCGATGGCGACGCTCGACGTCGCGATGAATGCCGAGGCGAGCGCGGTCGAGATCGCGCTCGGCAAGCCGATCATGTCGTCGCTGCACGGGATGTTCAGCATCGGCGGGATGTCGGGGGCGGCGGCCGGCGGCGCGCTGCTGTCGGCCGGCATGGCGCCGGCCGTGCATCTCGCGCTCGCGGCGGCCGTCAGCGCCGCGGTGCTGCTCGCCGCGAGCCCGTCCGTGCTGCCGCACGTGCCGCATCACGAACACGCGCACGGCGGCGGCAACCGCTGGCGCTCGCCCGCGCTGTGGATGCTCGGCGGCATCGCGCTGATCGCACTGATCGCCGAAGGCGCGATGTACGACTGGGCGACCGTCTACATGCGCGACGTCGTCGCGGCGAGCCCCGCGCTCGCGAGCGCCGCGTATGCGGCGTTCTCCGGCGGGATGGCGGTCGCGCGTTTCGCCGGCGACGCGGTGCGCGCGCGCTTCGGCGCGCCGCAGCTCGTGTTCGCGAGCGCGTCGCTCGCGTGCGCCGGGATGATCGGCGCACTGCTGCTGCCGAACCCGATCGCCGTGCTGACGGGCTTCACGCTGATGGGTCTCGGCCTCGCGAACATGATGCCCGTGCTGTTCGCCGCCGCCGCGCGCGTGAAAGGCATCCACGCGGCCGAAGGCCTCGCGCACGTGGCCGGGCTCGCGTATTTCGGACTGCTGTTCGGTCCGGTCGTGATCGGCGCGGTCGCGCAGACGGCGAACCTGACCGTCGGGCTGGCGGTCGTCGCGCTGTGCGCGGCGCTCGTCGCGGCCGTCGCACCGAAGGTCCTCGCACACCTGAAGATCTGACCACGCGGCGGGCGCGCCAAAAAGAAAGCGCGCCTGCGTTGCCGCAGGCGCGCTTTCACCCCTTCTGTCGACCGCTGTTCAGCTTACATCTTCACTTCGTCGAGCAGCGTCTTCTTGCCGCTCTTGTAGTTGTACAGCGAGATCACGCCGTGCTGCAGGTCGCCCTTCGAGTCGAAGGTCGTCGTGCCGATCACGCCCGAGTAGTTCGTCGCCGGCATCGCAGCGAGAATCTTCGCCGGATCCGTCGAGTTCGAGCGCTTCATCGCATCGACGATGATGTACACGGCGTCGTACGTGAACGGTGCGTAGATCTGGATCGGCTGGCCGAAGCGCTTCTCGTACTTCGCCTTGAACGCCGCGCCGCCCGCCATCTTCTCGAGCGAAGCACCGGCTTCCGAGCACACGACGTTGTCGGTCGCGTCACCGGCCAGGTCGGCCAGCTTCTCCGTGCACACGCCGTCGCCCGCGAGGATCTTCGCGCGCAGGCCGAGCTGCTTCGCCTGTTTCGCGAACGGGCCGCCGGTGGCGTCCATGCCGCCGTACATGATCGCGTCCGGGTTCTCGCCCTTGATCTTGGTCAGAATCGCGCGGAAGTCGACCGCCTTGTCGTTGGTCGCGTCGTGCGACATCACCTTCAGGCCGAGCGCCTTCGCCTTCTTCTCGAACTCGTTCGCGAGACCCTGGCCGTAGGCGGTCGAATCGTCGACCACCGCGACGCTCTTGATGCCCTTCGAGTGCGCGTAGTTCGCGAGTGCCGGGCCTTGCTGCGCATCGGTCGCCACCACGCGATACGTGGTCTTGAAGCCTTGCTGCGTGTACGCCGGGTTGGTCGCCGACGGCGAGATCTGCACGATGCCCGAATCGCTGTAGATCTTCGAGGCCGGGATCGACGTGCCCGAGTTCAGGTGGCCGACCACCGCGACGACCTTGTCGTCGACGAGCTTCTGCGCAACCTGCGTGGCCTGGCGCGGGTCGGCCGCGTCATCCTGCGCGTCGAGTTGCAGCGTGATTTTCTGGCCGCCGATCGTGAGACCCTTGGCGTTGATCTCCTCGACTGCGAGACGTGCACCGTTTTCGTTGTCCTTGCCCAGGTGTGCAATACCGCCCGTCAAGGGCGCGACGTGGCCGATCTTGACGACTTGATCGGCGGCCGCGTTGCTTGCCGCTGCAACGCACAGCATCGCCGCTGCGGTGATAGGCAACAGCTTTTGCATCTTGATATTCATGTAAGTCTCCAGTTTCGGTCCCAATAAACGCCATCGCCCGGTGCCCCGCTGCCATCCCTGTGTTTGCATTCACTGGACGATTCGCCGGTTGCATCGTTCATGCACTTGGCCTCAAGCACGTGGGAAGCAACCGCTTTTAGCAGCCGCCCGCCCGTACTTGCGCGCAAGTGTAGGTGATCAAATTAATTTGTGGGACTTTTTTGGGGTAGTGGTAACACTACCGATACGGGCGCTTTGGAATGACTGCTCGAATGTCGCCGCAAGCCCCGCCGGATAAGGGTTTCCGCTAGTTCCACGCGGCCTGGCGAAAGGTTGATTTAAAGCATTCCCGTGTCATTTCGATTCGGTATTTTGTGCGCGGGATCATTGAATGAAACGCGCGTGACAACGCGCGCGTTTCGTGTGCCGACGCGAGCCGCTCCGGCGGCCGTCGAATCGTTTACGCAGGCACCGCGCGCCATTCGGCGTCGAGCGCGTCGACGAGCTGCGACGTCGTCAGCGCGGCGTCGCGCCGCCTGGCGAGCGGCGCGCCCTGCCCGGCCCACAGCGACAGGTAGTCGCCGTCATTCGCGCGCGCGGCGGCCTGGCGCAGCGGCTGCGTCAGCGCGTTCTGCACCGGATACGGCGCGGCATCGGCCACGCGCTCGCCGAGCCGCATCATCAGCGCATTGCGCAAGCCACGCGCATGGCGGCCGGTGATCGCTCGCGTGACCTGCGTCGACGTATCGGCGCTCGCGAGCAGCCGCGCCTTCCAGTCCGCCGCGATCGCGCTTTCCGCACACGTCAGGAAGGCGGTGCCGAGCTGCGCGCCCTGCGCGCCGAGCGCGAGCGCGGCGGCGATCCCGCGGCCGTCCATGATGCCGCCCGCGGCGAGCACGGGCAGCCCGGTCGCATCGACGAGCTGCGGCACCAGCGCGAGCGTGCCGATCAGCGCATCGTCGGCCGGGCCGATGAAGGTACCGCGATGGCCGCCGGCTTCGGCGCCCTGCGCGGACAGCGCGTCGGCGCCGGCCGCCCGCCACGCGAGCCCTTCGGCGACGTGCGTCGCGGTGCCGATCACGTAAGTGCCGGCGGCCTTCAGGCGCGCGACGTCGGCCGCGTCGAGCACGCCGAACGTGAAACTCGCGACCGGCACGCGCAGCGCGACGAGCGCGTCGAGCTGCGCGCGGAAGTCGGGTGCGTAACGCGCGGGCGCGCTGCCCGGCGGCAGCCCGAGCGTCGCGTTCAACGGATCGATCGCGGCGAGCGCGCGAGCGACGGTCGCCGCGTCGGGCGCGGCGTCGGGCAACACGAACAGGTTCACGGCGAACGGACGCGACGTCGCCGCGCGAATCGCGGCGACTTCGGTCGCGAGACGGTCCGGCTCGAACGCGCCGGCGCCGAGACTGCCGAGCGCGCCGGCATTGGACGCGGCCGCGACCATCGCGGCCGTGGTCGCGCCGACCATCGGCGCCTGCACGAGCGGCAGGCGCAGGCCGAAGCGTTCGGAAAACGGGGTGGAAAATGCAGGGGCTGGCATGGCGAATCCTTCGGGGCCGATGCGCGAAAGCGCTTTGTAAAGGCCGACACTTCGACTCTATCGAAGCCGCACACCGCCGAAAAATGAATAATCGAGATCGAAACGATCGCTGCGCGAGAAGCGGGTTCGGCACGCGGGTTCGAGCCGCGCACACCCGGCCGGCGCGCCCCTTGCGCGCGCTGCAGCGTCGCAGGATTGGTGGCACACTGGGCCGCCCCTTTTTCCATCCGCGGCGCGCATGTCGCGCGCCCGTTCGCCAGGAGTTCCAACGTGACAGCCCAATGGATCGACATCCCGACCGGTAACGACAGCTTCGGCGGCTATCTCGCGCTGCCCAAGCGCGGCAAGGGCCCCGCCGTCATCATCATCCAGGAAATCTTCGGCGTGAACGCGCACATTCGCGCGGTCGCCGACCAGTACGCGGCCGACGGCTTCGTCGCGCTCGCGCCGGACGTGTTCTGGCGCACGCAGCCGCGCGTCGAACTGACCTACGAAGGCGCCGATCGCGACAAGGGCATCGAGCTGATGAAGAAGACCGACGTCGGCCTCGCGGTCGCGGACATCGGCGCGGCCGCCGACGCGTTGCGCGCGCGCCCCGAAGTCGCCGGCAAGGTCGCCGCGATCGGCTACTGCTTCGGCGGCCAGCTCGCGTACCGCGCGGCCGCGGCCGGCAAGGTCGATGCGGCGGTCGCCTACTACGGCGGCGGCATCCAGAATGCGCTCGACCTCGCCGGCAAGATCACGCAGCCGATCCTGTTCCACTACGCGGAGAACGACCACGCGATCCCGCTCGCCGCCGTCGAGCAGGTGAAGGCCGCGTTCGCGGGCGGCCACAACGCGTCGTTCCACCTGTACCCGGGCGCCGAACACGGCTTCAACTGCACCGACCGCGCGTCGTACAACCAGCGCGCCGCGGCGCTCGCGCACGGCCGCACGCTGACGTTCCTCGCCGAACACCTGTAAAGGCCGCCGGCGGCGGATCCGGCGCGCCGGGCCCGCGTTATCCTCCTTTCATCGCCACGAGTCACAACGGGGGTGACTGCGATGCACTCGGACTATCTCGCGCATGACGCGATCGGCCTCGCCACGCTCGTGCGCGAACGCAAGGCGAGCCCGCGCGAACTGCTCGACGCCGCGATCGGCCAGGCCGAAGCGGTGAACGGCGCGATCAACGCGATCGTGCTGCAGGACTACGACGCCGCGCGCAAGCGGGCCGAGCAGGCCGGCGACACCGGCACCGACGCGCCGTTCGCGGGCGTCCCGTATCTCGTCAAGGATCTGGGCGCGGCGGTCGCCGGGCTGCCGCTGTCGATGGGCAGCCGGCACTACCGCTACTTCGCCCCCGCCGACGATTCGCCGCTGATCGCGCGCAGCCGCGCGGCAGGGCTCAACGTATTCGGCAAGACCAACACGTCGGAAATCGGCCAGATGCCGTACACCGAACCCGAGCTGTTCGGCGCGTGCCGCAATCCGTGGGACATCGATCACACGCCCGGCGGCTCGAGCGGCGGCGCGGCCGCGGCCGTCGCGGCCGGCATCGTGCCGCTCGCGCATGCGTCCGACGGCGGCGGCTCGATCCGGATCCCCGCGTCGTGCTGCGGGCTGTTCGGCCTGAAGCCGAGCCGCAATCCGGTGCTGGTCGACCTGCCGTCGAACGGCGAGCTGGTCGTCCAGCATGCGGTGTCGCGCAGCGTGCGCGACAGTGCGCTGCTGCTCGACGTGACGACCGGCCAGACGCTGCCGCCCGGCGCGCCCGGCACCTTTCTGGGCGCGCTCGACGCGCCGCCCGGCCCGCTGCGGATCGGCCTCGTCGTCGACCCGATGCTCGCGCCGGCGCTCGCCGGCGACACGCGCGCGGCGCTCGACGACGCGGCCGCGCTGGTCGAATCGCTCGGCCATCACGTCGAACCGGCGACGCTGCACATCGACTACGCGCGCGCGGCCGAAACCTTTCTCACGCTGTGGGCGACGATCGCCGAGGAGCTGGTGCTGGGTGCGCGCGCGCTGACCGGACGCACGCCGAAGCGCGCGGAGTTCGAGCCGGCGACGTGGGCGATGGCCGTCGTCGGCAGGCGCGTCGCCCGCGCGCGCCTGCCGGACGTGCTCGAATGGCAGCGCCAGCTCACCGTGCAGGTCGCGGGCCTCGTGTCGCGCTACGACGCGATCCTGTGCGCGACGCTCGCGGGGCCGCCGGTCAAGATCGGCGAGCTGCAGCCGACGCCGCTCGAAGCCGCGCAGATGAAGCTGCTCGGCGCGCTGCCGGTGAAACCGCTGCTGCGCGAGATGCTCGCGAAGGCGTCGGAGAAGGCGTTCGCGTGGGCCGGCTGCACCGAGCTGTTCAACCTGACGGGGCAGCCGGCGATGTCGGTGCCGCTCTGGTGGAACGCGCGCGGGCTGCCGATCGGCGTGCAGTTCGTCGCGCGCCACGCCGACGATGCGTTGCTGCTGAAACTCGCGCGCCAGCTCGAACAGGCGCGGCCGTGGTTCGACCGGCGCCCGCCGCTGATGCAGGCGCAGCGCTGACGCCGGCGCGGCGGGCGGACCGGCCGACCGGCAGCGAAAAAAAAAGCCCAGCCGGTTTTGCCGGCGGGGCTTTGACGCATGCAAGCGCGTGATGACGCTTACATGGAGAGCCGTTCGCAGATCGTCCGCGTCGCGGCCGCCGCGTTCAGCGTATAGAAGTGCAGGCCCGGCACGCCCGCGTCGATCAGGCGCTGGCACAGGCTCGTGACGACGTCCGCGCCGAACGCACGGATCGCGTCGCGATCGTCGCCGAAGCTCTCGAGCCGGCGCGCGACCCAGCGCGGCACTTCCGCGCCGCACATTTCCGAGAAGCGCATCAGCTGCGAGAAGTTCGTGATCGGCATGATGCCCGGCACGATCGGCACGTCCACCCCCAGCTTGCGCGCATCCTCGACGAAGCGGAAATACGCATCCGCGTTGAAGAAGTATTGCGTGATCGCGGAATTCGCGCCGGCTTTCACCTTGCGCGCGAAGTTCTCGAGATCGGCCTTCGGCGAGCGCGATTGCGGGTGGTATTCCGGATAGCCGGCGACTTCGATGTGGAACCAGTCGCCATGCTCGGCGCGGATGAAGCTGACGAGCTCGGACGCATAGCGCAGCTCGCCGACCGCGCCCATCCCCGACGGCAGGTCGCCGCGCAGCGCGACGATATGCCGGATGCCGTGCGAGCGGTACTGGTCGAGGATCGCGCGCAGGTTGTCGCGCGACGAGCCGATGCACGACAGGTGCGGCGCGGCCTCGAGGCCGTCCTTCTGCATGTCGAGCACGGTATCGAGCGTGCCCTGCTGCGTCGAGCCGCCGGCGCCGAACGTCACGGAGACGAATTTCGGCTTCAGCGGCAGCAGCTGCGCACGCGTCGCGCGCAGCTTCTCGACGCCCTCCGCCGTCTTCGGCGGGAAGAATTCAAACGAGAGTTCGATCGGTTTCATGATTCGCAAGAGTGGGCCCGGCCGTCAGCCGATGTCGCGCTGCCCGAAGATCAGTGCGGACAGCAGCCACGACACGATGCTGTACAGGATCGAACCGAAGAACGCCGACCAGAAACCCGACACCTCGAACCCTTTCAGCAGCGACGACGCGAACCAGAAGCACAGCGCGTTCACGACGAGGATGAACACCCCGAGCGTGACGATCGTGACGGGCAGCGTCAGCAGGATCAGCACCGGCCGGATCACCGTATTGATCAGGCCGAGCACGACCGCGATGATCAGCGCGGTGCCGAAGCTCTTGATGTGGATCGACGGCACGAGGTACGTGATGATCAGCAGCGCGAGGGCGTTGATGACCCAGGTGAGGATGACGCTCATGGAGGGCTCCGGTTCGGTTGTCGATCTGGTCGATCTGGTCGGTCAATGCTCGGTGACCGCCGCCGGCCGCCATGCGAGCCCGCGCAGCGGCGGACATGACGCGGCGGCCGGCGATCCGGCACCGTGCCGCCGTACCGCGCCCGCCCGATGCGGGACGCCCGCGGCACGGCGGCGACGGCGCATCAGTAGCGGTAGTGGTTCGGCTTGAACGGGCCGTCCTTCTGCACGCCGATGTACGCAGCCTGCTCGTCCGACAGCACGGACAGGTTCGCGCCGATGCGCGCGAGGTGCAGGCGCGCGACCTTTTCGTCGAGATGCTTCGGCAGCACGTACACCTTGTTCTCGTACTCGTTGCCGCGCACGAACAGCTCGATCTGCGCGAGCGTCTGGTTCGCGAACGAGTTCGACATCACGAACGACGGGTGGCCGGTCGCGCAGCCGAGGTTCACGAGGCGGCCTTCGGCCAGCAGGATCACGCGCTTGCCGTCCGGGAAGATGATGTGGTCGACCTGCGGCTTGATGTTTTCCCACTGGTACTGGCGGGTCGACGCGACGTCGATTTCCGAGTCGAAGTGGCCGATGTTGCAGACGATCGCGTTGTGGCGCATCGCCTTCATGTGATCGTGGTTGATCACGTGGTAGTTGCCGGTCGCCGTCACGAAGATGTCGGCCTTGTCGGCCGCGTATTCCATCGTCACGACGCGGTAGCCTTCCATCGCCGCCTGCAGCGCGCAGATCGGGTCGATTTCGGTGACCCACACGGTCGCGCCCAGGCCGCGCAGCGACTGCGCGCAGCCCTTGCCCACGTCGCCGTAGCCCGCGACGACCGCGACCTTGCCCGCGATCATCACGTCGGTCGCGCGCTTGATGCCGTCGACGAGCGATTCGCGGCAGCCGTACAGGTTGTCGAACTTCGACTTCGTGACCGAGTCGTTCACGTTGAACGCCGGGAACGGCAGGCGGCCGTCCTTTTCCATCTGGTACAGGCGGTGCACGCCGGTCGTGGTTTCCTCGGTCACGCCCTTGATGTGCGCGAGGCGCGTCGAGTACCAGGTCGGGTCCGCGTCGAGGTGCTTCGCGATCGACTTGTACAGCGCGACTTCTTCCTCGTTGGTCGGCTTCGCGATCACCGAACGGTCCTTCTCGGCCTTCGAGCCGAGGATCAGCAGCAGCGTTGCGTCGCCGCCGTCGTCCAGGATCATGTTCGCGAATTCGCCATTCGGCCATTCGAAGATGCGGTGCGAGAACTCCCAGTATTCGTCGAGCGACTCGCCCTTGAACGCGAACACCGGCGTGCCGGCTTCGACGATCGCCGCTGCAGCGTGGTCCTGCGTCGAGAAGATGTTGCACGACGCCCAGCGGACATCGGCGCCGAGCGCCTTCAGCGTCTCGATCAGCACGCCGGTCTGGATCGTCATGTGCAGCGAACCGGCGATGCGCGCGCCCTTCAGCGGCTGCTGCGCCTTGTATTCGTCGCGGATCTGCACGAGGCCCGGCATTTCGGTCTCGGCGATGTTCAGTTCCTTGCGGCCCCAGCCTGCAAGCGCCATGTCGGCGACGATGTAATCGGTGGAAGCCTTGGAATCGATAATGGCGTTCATCACGCCCTCCTTTCTAAAAAAGTTCTAGAAATTGGTGACGTGAGCGCCGTTCAGGAAGCGGGGCCGGTGCAAATATCGCCGCACGGCTGCTTGGTGAAGCTTTCCGAGCCTGGCGGACGCAGGATGGTCCGTCGCAACGCTCCTCGGAAAACGGGAGGGATTGTAGCAAATCGGCGCGGGAAATGCGCGCCGCGCGCGGCATCGGCGCGCGTGGGCGCAATGAAAGGGTCAGTTCTCCGCGCCGACCCACGCCTGTTCGCGCAACCGCGCGCGCAGGCGCGCGACGGCCTGGCTGTGCAGCTGGCACACGCGCGACTCGCTGACCTCGAGCACCGCACCGATCTCGCGCAGGTTCAGCCCGCGCTCGTAGTACAGCGACATCAGCAGCTTCTCGCGCTCGGGCAGCCGGTCGATCGCGTCGACGAGCGCCTCGCGCAGGTGGTCGTCGAGCAGCGCCGACAGCGGATCGGCGTGATCGACGCGATAGCGGTCGAGGAACGGCTCGTCGTCGGCCGCGCGGTCGAAATCCTCGTAATAGATGAGCTGGCTGCCGTGCAGGTCCTGCAGCATCCCCTGGTATTCGTCGAGCGGCATCTTCAGGTGCTGCGCGATCTCGGTCTCGCTCGCCGAGCGGCCGAGCTGCTGCTCGACCTGGTGCACCGCGTGCTCGACCTCGCGCGACGTCTTGCGCAGGCTGCGCGGCAGCCAGTCGTTGCTGCGCAGCTCGTCGAGCATCGCGCCGCGGATGCGCTGGGTCGCATAGGTCTCGAACTGCGCGCCCTGGTCTTCCTTGTAGCGGCCGGCCGCGTCCATCAGGCCGATCATGCCGGCCTGGATCAGGTCGTCGAGGTCGACACTCGCCGGCATCTTCGCGACGAGCTGCAGCCCCAGGCGCCGCACGAGCGGCGCGTATTGCGCGAGCACGTCGGCCTGGGTCATCTTTCCCTGAGCGTTGTACATCATGGCTCTCTCCTTGCGGTGGCGCTCACGCGGCGTGCGCCGCACCCGCCTCGTAAGACGGCTTGCCGCCCGCATGCACGGCGCGCCCCGCGCCCGTGCCCGGGCGCATCGGCCAGTACAGCAGGTCGGCGGCAATCTGCCGGTAATCGCGCGCGGCGGCCGACGACGGAAACGCGTCGACCGCGGTATGCATCAGGTCGCGCGCATGCTCGACGAGCGGATCGGCGTTCACGCAGCCGGCGTCGGCGATCGACACCGTCAGGTAGCGGCTCGCGACGCCCGCGAGGTTGTCGAATGCGGTCCTCGCGTCGGCGTGGCTGCCGACGTGATTGGTCAGCACGCGGAACTGCGCGACCGCGTGCGCGAAATGCAGCCGCTTCATGCACGCGTACGCCTCGGTGATCGCCTGCGCGGCGACCCGCGTGACGATCAGCACGTCGTGCGCTTCGCGCGCGAGCGCGGAGAACCCGCCGTCGGCGCCGAGCTGCGCGTCGACCAGCACGATGTCGGCCTGGCCGTCGATGAAGTCGCTCAGCTCCGTATCGTCGTAGCCGTCGCGTGCGAGCCGCGCGGCCGCGCACAGGCCGAAGCCGGCGGCGACGCGCGTGCGTTCGCCGTCGCGCAGCCACGCGCCCGCGAGCGTCGCCGTGGCCGACTGCACGTCGGCGCGCTCGTCGACGACGAGCACGTCCTTGCCGAGCGCGGTCAGCGCCGCCGCGAGGTTCACGACGGTGGACGTGCAGCCGACGCCCGCCGGCCCGCCCGTCACCGCGACGATGCGCGACGCGCGCCCGGCCAGCAGGCGCCGCAGCCCTTCGGCCTGATCGATGATCCGTTTATCCAAATCGCACCTCGTGCAGCTCGGCGGTGGAACGTGCGGTCAGTGCGGACAGCAGCGTCGGCATGTCTTCGTCTTGCGGCACGAAGGGCGAGCCGTCGCGCGGCACACAGAACGCGCTCTTCAGCAGGAATTTGGTCGACGCGACGTACAGGTTCTCCGGCACCTTCTGGCCGGTCGACACGTAGTGGACCGGCAGCTTGTAGCGGATCACCGTGTCGAGCACGCCGCCGAGGTGGGTCGCCTCGTCGAGCTTGGTCAGGATGCAGCCGGCGAGATCGGGATGTGCCGCGTGCGGATGGTCGGCCGCGCTGCGGTAGGCCTGGACGACCTCGTTGAGCGTGTCGCCGTGGCTCGTCGCGTTGAGCAGCAGCAGGCGCTGCACCGGCGCGTTCGCACCGTGCAGCATCGCGATCTGGTCGGACAGCGCGCGGTCGCGCTGGCTCATGCCGATCGTGTCGATCAGCACGATGTGCTTGTTGCGCAGCTCGGACAGCGCGAGCTCGAGATCGCCCGCATCCTTCACCGCATGCACGGGGACGCCGAGGATCTTGCCGAAGATGCGCAGCTGCTCGTGGCCGCCGATCCGGTAGCTGTCGGTGGTCAGCAGCGCGACCTTGCTCGCGCCGAAGCGCATCACGCAACGCGCGGCGAGCTTCGCGGTGGTCGTCGTCTTGCCGACGCCGGTCGGCCCCATCAGCGCGAACACGCCGCCGCGCTCCATCAGCGCGTCTTCGCTCTCGAGCACCGGCAGGTTCGCCGCGAGCACCGACTGCGCCCAGTCGGCGGCCTGCTCGAAGGTCTGCGCGCCGTCGCCGGACGGCAGGTTGTCGACCAGCATGCGCACCAGCTGCGCGGAGAAGCCGGCCGAGAACAGGTGCCGGGTCAGCGCGCCGTGCACCGGGCTGCGGCGCTGGCGGTCGTGCCACATCAGGCTGTCGAACTGCGCTTCCATCATCCCGCGCATCGCGCCGAGCTCGTGCATCACCGTGTCGTTGACGATGCTCTCGACGCGCGCCTTCACCGCGTCGGCCACCGCGGCGGCAGCCTCGGCGGACAGGCGCGTGCGTTCGGCCGGCTTCGCGGCGCCCGTTTCGCCCTGGCGGGCCGTCGCGGCGGCGGCCGGCGGCATCCGGCGCTCGGCGTCGCGCACGATGTCGCGCGCCCAAGCGGCCGGCGTCGCGGGTGCGGCGTCCTGCTGCATGCGGGCCGGCGCTTGCGGGGCGGCCGGGGCGCGGGCGATCAGCGCTTCGCGCTGCTGGGTCAGGCGTTTCGCGTGCTCGACGAGCCACGGCGCGGGTTCGGACGCTGCCGACGGCGTGCCGGCAGCGGTGATCGGCGCAACGGGCGCAACCGGCGCAGGCGATGCCGCGGCCGTTGCGTGCGCGTCGGCATCCGCGTCGAAGGCGGTCGATTCCGCGGCCGGCTCCGTCGCTTCGGCGCGCGCGCCGAACACCGAGGAAAACACGTCCGGGAGCCCGCCCTCGCCTGCCGCATACGGATTGACGGCCGGGCGCGCGAGCCCGGCACCCGGGCGCGACACGATGCCCGGCACGGCTGCGGCCGGCACGGATTCCGGCGTGCGCGGCGGAAGGCTGCGCGCCCGGGCCGCGGCCGGCGGCGCGACCGCGGCGAGATCCGAATCGGCGAGCGCGACGATTTCGACACTGCCGTCATCGAGCGTGCGGTTCGACAGCACGACGGCGTCGGCACCCAGTGCCTCGCGCACGAGGCGAAGCGCGTCGCGGCTGGTCGCGCCGGTGAATTTGCGAATGTTCAAGCGGAACCCCCGATGACGTTAACGACTTTGATCGTGCGCGTGTCCGGCACTTCGGCATACGACAGCACTTTCAGTTGCGGCAGGCTGCGGCGCAGGAAACGCGCGAGCATCGCGCGCAGCGCGTGCTGCACCAGCAGCACGGGCGGCAGCCCGAGATTCTGTTGACGCAGCATCGCTTGCTGCGTGCCGGTCAGAAGGTTGTGCGCGAGGCCGGGTTCGAGGCCCGGATTCGCGCCGGTGGCGAGCGCCTGCGACAGCACGCGCTCGAGATTCGAATCGAGGCCCATCACCTGCATCTCGCCCGCGCCCGGATACCACTGCTGCGTGATCGCCCGGCCGAGCGACAGCCGCACCGCGGCGGTGATCTCGTACGCGTCGCCGCGGCCCGCGTGTTCGGACACGGCCTCGAGGATCGTGCGCATGTCGCGGATCGGCACGCCTTCCTCGAGCAGGTTCTGCAGCACTTTCTGCAGCGTCGTCAGCGAGATCGTCTTCGGCACGAGGTCCTCGACGAGCGACGGCGCATCCTTGCCGGTGCGCTCGACGAGCGACTGCACTTCCTGGCGGCCGAGCAGCTCGGCCGCGTGCTGCACGACCAGATGGTTCAGGTGGGTCGCGACGACCGTGCTCGCATCGACGACCGTGTAGCCGTACACCTGCGCCTGCTCGCGCATCGCGACGTCGATCCACACGGCCGGCAACCCGAACGCCGGATCCTGCGTCGTGGCGCCCGGCAGCGCGGCCGTCACCTGGCCCGGGTTGATCGCGAGCCACTGGCCCGGGAACACTTCGCCCGTGCCGATCTCGACGCCCTTCAGCGCGATCCGGTAAGCATTCGGCCGCAGCTCGAGGTTGTCGCGGATGTGGATCACCGGCGGCAGGAAGCCGATTTCCTGCGCGAATTTCTTGCGGATGCTCTTGATGCGCTTGAGCAGCTCGCCGTCGCTGTTCTTGTCGACGAGCGGGATCAGCCGGTAGCCGACTTCGAGGCCGAGCGGATCGATCAGCTGCACGTCGTCCCAGGTCGCCTCGTGGCTGTCGCCCGGCAGCGCGGCGGGCGGTGCGATCTCGGTCACGTCGCCGGCCGCCACGCGGGCCGCCGCGCGACGCGTCTGCGTGCGGGCCAGCCAGATCGCGCCGCCGCCGAGCGCGAGGAACGCGACGTGCGGCATGCCCGGGATCAGCCCCATCAGCACGATGATCGCGCCGGTGATGTTGAGCACGCGCGGGTTGGTGAACAGCTGGCCGGTGATCTGCGTGCCGATGTCCTCGTCGGTCGCGACGCGCGACACGATCACGCCGGCCGCGGTCGAGATCACGAGCGACGGGATCTGCGCGACGAGGCCGTCGCCGATCGTCAGCAGCGTGTAGTTGGTGCCGGCCGCGGCGAAGCTCATGTCGTGCTGCACCATCCCGACGATCAGCCCGCCGATCACGTTGATCGCCATGATGATCAGGCCCGCGATCGCGTCGCCGCGCACGAACTTCGACGCGCCGTCCATCGACCCGTAGAACTCGGCTTCCTGCGACACGGCGAGGCGGCGCTTGCGGGCCTGCTCCTCGTTGATGAGGCCGGCGTTCAGGTCGGCGTCGATCGCCATCTGCTTGCCGGGCATCGCGTCGAGCGTGAAGCGCGCGGAGACTTCGGCGATCCGCCCCGCGCCCTTCGTGATCACCATGAAGTTGATGATCATCAGGATCACGAACACGACGATGCCGACCGCGAAGTTGCCGCCGACGAGGAAGTGACCGAACGCCTCGATCACCTGGCCGGCCGCGTCGGGGCCGGTGTGGCCTTCGAGCAGCACGACGCGCGTCGACGCGACGTTCAGCGACAGCCGCAACAGCGTCGAGAACAGCAGCACGCTCGGGAACGCCGCGAAGTCGAGCGGCTTCATCGTGTACATGCTGACGAGCAGCACCATCACCGACAGCGCGATGTTGAACGTGAACAGCAGATCCAGCAGCAGCGGCGGCAGCGGCAGGATCATCATCCCCAGGATCATGCAGATGAGGATCGGGCCCGCGAGCGCGCGCAGGTTGGTGCCCGCGAACGGGTTCGGGCGTTTGGCGAACAGGCCGGTGGTCGGGGTGCTCATGCTGCGTTCCCTTGCTTGCCGAGCGTGTCTTCGGCTTCTTCACGCTCGTCGTCGGCGGCGACCGACGACCCCTTGTCGAGGTCGGCCGGCACGTCGAGATCGACCGGCGCGGCCGGGAACGCGCCGCCTTCCGAGCGGAAACGCTTGAGCTGGTAGACCCACGCGAGCACTTCGGCGACGGCCGAGTACAGCGAGCCGGGAATCTCGCGTTCGAGTTCGACGTTGTGATACAGCGCACGCGCGAGCGGCGGCGCCTCGAGCAGCGGCACGTTGTGCTCGGCCGCGAGTTCGCGGATGCGCGCGGCGACGAGGTTCACGCCCTTCGCGACGACCTTCGGCGCACGCATCTCGCCGTCCGTGTACTGCAGCGCGACGGCGAAGTGCGTCGGGTTCGTGACGACCACGTCGGCCTTCGGCACGGCGGCCATCATCCGGCGCCGCGCGATCGCGCGCTGCTGCTGGCGGATGCGGCCCTTCACGTGCGGATCGCCTTCGTTCTCGCGATGCTCGCGCTTCACTTCTTCCTTCGTCATGCGCAACTTCTTGTTGTACTGCCAGAGTTGGTAAGGCACATCGAGCGCGGCGACCACCAGCATCCCGGCGACCGTCGTGCCGCAGCACACGGCGACCAGGTGCAGCGCATCGGCGAGCGCCGAGCCGAGCGGCTGGGTCGCGAGACCGAGCAGCTCGTCCTTGCTGCGCCAGATCGCGATCCCGCCGATCCCGCCGACGACGAGCGTCTTCGCGAGCGACATCCCGAGCTGGATCGGCCCCTGGATCGAGAACATCCGGCCCAGGCCCGAGATCGGGTTCAGGCGGTCGAACTTCAGCTCGAAGGTCTTCTGCGAGATCAGCCAGCCGCCGAGCGCCATCGGCGCGAGCAGCGCGGCGAGGCCGGTGAGCGCGAGGATCGGCAGCAGCGCGGCGAGACCCTCGAGGCTCGCGCTGCCGGCCGCCGACAGCATCCGGTGCGGGTCGAACGCGGTCGCGCGATCGAACGCGAACGCACCGCGCAGCATCGCCTGGAGGTGGGCGCCCGACGGACCCGCGAGCAGCCACGCGCCGTAGAACCCGGCCGCGAGCAGCGCGAACGAAGCCAGCTCGCGCGAACGCGCGACCTGCCCCTCCTCGCGCGCCTTCTCGCGGCGCCTCGGAGTGGCGGCTTCGGTTCTGTCGAGATCGCTCTCGTCTGCCACGGGGCCTCCAGTCGGGTACGGCGAAATGCCGTTCTCCAGTGACACCGATTATTCATGCGCCCGTCAAACGCCGATCGGTCGAGCAAAGCCGGGAAAGGGGGGTATTTCGAGGAATCGGGCAAGCGGGGGCGGCGGACAGCCGGCGGGCGGGTGCGGCGCGCGGGGAGACGATGGAAACCGCGTTCGCGGGCACGGCGGCGCGGCGGCGCGGCGGCGCGGTGGCGCGGTGGCGCGGTGGCGCGGTGGCGCGGTGACGTGGTGACGTGGTGACGTGGTGACGTGGTGACGTGGCGATGTGGTGATGTGGTGATGTGGATGAAGGTGTGACGCGGGGAAGCGGCGAAGCGGGGAAACGGGGAAACGGGGAAACGGTGAAGCGTGGGATCTGCCAAGCACCGAAGCAAGGCAGCCGTGAAGCGATCGTCGGCCCGCCCCGACACGACGGCGTCGCGCGTCGCGCGTCGGGGCGGGCGGCGCTCAGATCGCCGGAATCGGATCCGAGCCGAAACGATTCGGGCCGTTGGTGCCGCGCGAGCACATCCACACGAGCAGCAGAATCCCGCCGACGAGCGGAATGAGCGCGATCAGCAGGAACCAGCCCGAGCGGCCCGTATCGTGCAGGCGGCGGACGGTGACCGCGAGGCTCGGCAGCACCAGCGCGAGCGACACGACGGCCGCGACGATCATCAGCAGCAGCGAGATCGCGCTCGTGTCGCGCCCCACCATGGTGATCGCCTGGCAAATGATCGACACGACGCTCGTGAGCAACGCGAAATACCAGTATTCCGCGCGGCGCGCGCGGCCCTCGAATTTCGCGTATTGATTGAGTGCGGCACGAACGGCTTCACTGAAACTCATCTTATTGCCCTCATGTTTTATATCGACGACCTCGGAAACAACGCGGGCATTATAAGTTTGAATTTCTTCGCATCGCATCTCCTTTCGCATGCTGACCGTCTCTCACGCCGTCTTTCGCATTACTGGAGCGGCCGCAGCGGCGGCGTGCCGTATCGCCAACGCGCATGTCACGTCATTTTTATAATCGCGACGACCTGACGTAAATAGCAGCAAGATAATCCACGACTTGATTACACCAGCGTGAAACGCATCTCGCTCGATAATCGAAACGATCGTTCTGCGCTGATTGACCGACCGGCCGGGAATATCGCCGGACGTCGCGCGCGCACGTCGAAAACGGCGCGTCCCCCGGCCGGCGTTCGCTAGCCGGCCGCCGCCTGCTGCAACGCGCCGAGATCGAGCTTCTTCATCTTCATCACCTGCGCCATCACACGTTCGGCGCGTGCCGGGTCGCCCGCCATCAGTTCGGGCATCTGCACCGGCACCACCTGCCACGACACGCCGAAGCGGTCGCGCAGCCAGCCGCACTGCTGCGCGCGCTCGTCGCCGCCTTCGGCCAGGGCCGCCCAGTAGCGGTCGATCTCCTGCTGGTCGCGGCAGTTGACGACGAACGACACGGCCGGTGTGAGCGGGAACGCCGGGCCGCCGTTCAGCGCGAGAAACGCCTGCCCGTCCAGTTCGAACGACACCGTCATCACCGCGCCCTCCGCCTGCCCCGACGCCTGCGCGCCGGACTTGCCGTAACGGGCGACGTGCAGGATGCGCGCGTCGTCGAACACCGACACGTAGAAGCGGGCGGCCGCCTCGGCGTCGTGGTCGAACCACAGAAACGGCGTGATGCGTTGGATACGCTGGCTCATGGCGCTGTCTCCTCGATGTCGTGCCGGCACCGGTGCCGGTCTTATATCGTAGGCGCTGGCGCGGCGTTCCCCGGGAATCCGCGACGAACCTAAAAAAAAAGGGGGCGATCGCTCGCCCCCTTCCTGCTGCTGCCGTCCGTGCGCGATCAGAACGCGACGTAAGGCTGCGCGCCGCCGGTCGCGGTCCGGTCCATCCCGAAGTAAATCGTCTTGCCGTAGAAGTGCGGCATGCCGAGATCGAGCCAGCCGGCCGCGCCGAACGGGCCGGCGATGTCGTTGAACGCGAACGTCGACGCATTCGCGAACAGCGAATCGGCGTTCGCGACGGGCATCGACACGCCGCCCGACTTCCCGTTCTGGCCGGTCAGCGTCGCCGTATAGGTGGTCGTCGACGACGGGCAGTAGAACTGCGTGTTGGTCGTACAGGCCTTCTGCGCCGAATCGTTGAAGAAGTACGCGTTCGAGCCCGTATCGAAGAACGCGGTCACGTTGCCGCCGAGGAACGTCGCACTCACGTCGCCCGTCGTCGTCGACGTCAGCACCGTCGACGCCCCCAGCGCATTGTTGCCCTGCGTGCCGATCCCGAACGTCAGCAGGCCCGTCGCGCTGCCCTGCCCGCTGCTCGAGATGTTCGGCATCTGCACGATCACGCCGTTGTTGTCGGTCGCGAAGCGATGGACCGGGTTGGCCACCTGCTGCGCGACCGGCACCAGCGCCACGGCGCAGCTCGCATTGCCGTTCGGGCACGCGTAGTAGTTGTTGGACGTCGCCGACGTCGACGTCGCGCAGCTCGTGCCGCAATCGACCGGCGCCGGCCCGATGCCGAGGATGCCGTTCGCGCCGAGGTCGCTCGCCGTGTTGGCCGACGTCCTGGCGCCGTTGTTCGAGCACGAGCTCGGCACGTTGGTCGTGCCGAGATCGCCGATGATCTGCACCGGCAGCGAACCCGCCTGCTCGGTACCGATCGACAGGTCGACGGTACGCACCGAGCCCCACGTGAAGCTCGACACGAACTTGCCGCACTCGGCGACCGGCGCGCCGCCGCTCGTCGTCTGCGGCAGGTTGTTCAACACGCCCGACGACAGCGCGCTGCTGACGAGCCGCAGCCCGTACGACGCGGTGTCGACGAGCACGTTGTTGACCACCTGGCAGTTCGTCGTGCCCGGCACGCAGATCTTCACGTTGACGGTCGGGATGTTGATCACGTGCGCGACGCCGGTGCCGACCGTAATCACGGCCGTGTTCGCGGTATTGCCGTCCGATACGTTGGAGCCATTGCCGCCGCCGCTGCCGCCGCTGCCGCCGCCGTTGTCATCGCCGCCGCCGCAGGCGGTCACGAGCATGGCCGTCACGGCCGCGACGCTCAGCAGCCCGAGCCAGCGCCTGAAGGTACGAGGAATTCTCAAGATCGCTCTCCCGCTGTCACTGGATGTCGTTGCCGGTCAGCCCGGCAGGCAGCGCCGCCGGCAGCCATGCCTGGCCCGCGAAGGCGCCCATGTGGCCGCCCGTGCGGATCACGAGGCCGCTCGTGTCGACGGACACGGGCGCGCGCCAGCCGCGCGCCGCATGCGCCGCCTGGACGCCGGCGGTGTACTGCGGGAAATAGCTGCCGAGCAGCGACTCGAGATCCGGCATGCTCGGCCCGCGCCAGGCGAGGCCGAACACGGTGCCGGCCGCGCTCGCGTATTCGTGGATGACGGTGCCCGATCCGAGCGTGATCTCGCGGACGGTGTAGGCGGCCGCGCTCGCCTGCGCGCCGTCGGCGGAGCGCATCGCGCGCTGCAGCGCGCGCACCGTGGCGGCGTGATCGTCCGCCGGCGGCGACATCGGTGCGCCGCCCAGTTCGGCCTGTGCGTGGACGGCCCACAGCACACCCATTGCAGCCGTCGCGTGCGCGGCGGCCCAGCCCAAGCGTTTCAGCTTCACGTTCCCCCCCAAAGGGACTGGCTTCGTTGCCGGCGGTGCCGCCATCAGGCACGGCGCCGCGGGCCAACAAATCAAAGTCTTAAGAATGACGCTTCGTTGCTGCTGATGCGTAGTATGCCTGCGGAGTGTGTCGGAGTGTCAAATCAACGATGCATGACGCGGCGCAGCATGACGAGCGGCACGGCCCGCGCGGGGGGCTCGGCGGGAGAGGCAGGGTGAGAGCCGCGCACACCGGGCGCTCCGCGAACGGAAGCGGCCTGGTGGCGTGCGGTGCGGCACGGTCAGAAGCCGAGACTCGCGAGCAGGTCGTCGACCTGCGCCTGGTCCTGCACGACGTCGGACTTGCCTTCCGGTGCGATCTGCGGCCCGTTCAGCAGCGACTCGGGGCTGCCGGTCGCGCTGATCTGCTCGGCCGCGAGCGCGGCCGCGGTCGCCGCGAACTGCTCGCGCCGCTCGGGCGCGATGTTCTCGACGAGCACGGTGAGCAGCTGCTGCTCGATCAGATAGACCATGTCCATGATCTTCTTGATCACCTGCCCGGTCAGGTCCTGAAAATCCTGCGCGAGCATGATCTCGAGCAGCTGCGCGCTGGTCGCGGACGTCGCTTCGGGCAGCGCGCGCAGGAACGTGCGCGTGTCGTCCATCAGCGCGCGCACGTCCGCATGCTCGATCGGCGCCGCGTACCACTGCGCCCAGCGCGCGTCGAGCGCCTCGGCCTCGTTCTGGATGCGCGCCTGCACCGGCTTCGCGACCTCGATCGCGTTCAGCACGCGCTCGGCCGCCTGCTCGGTCATCGTCGCGACGTAGCGCAGCCGGTCGCGTGCATCGGGCACGGCTTCCGCCGCGCGCTCGACATGCTTGTCGAGCCCGAGCTCGCGCATCGAATCGCGCAGCGTGCGCGTGACGTGGCCGATGCGCGCGAGGATCCGGTCGCTCGCGTAATCGGCGCCTTCGGCGTGGCCGTCGGCGCTGAACGCAGCGCCGGCGAGCGCCGCATGGATCGGCTCGTTCACGTCAGCTCCCGGCCTTGGCCATCTTGTCGATGATCTTGTTCAGCTTCTCGTCGAGCGTCGCGGCCGTGAACGGTTTCACGACGTAGCCGCTCGCGCCGGCCTGCGCGGCCGCGATGATGTTCTCCTTCTTCGACTCGGCCGTGACCATCAGCACCGGCAGATGCGTGAGCGTCGCGTCCGCGCGGATTTCCTTCAGCATCGCGAGGCCGTCGAGGTTCGGCATGTTCCAGTCCGAGATCACGAAGTCGAAGCCGCCGCCGCGCAAGCGCGCGAGGCC
Source organism: Burkholderia sp. BCC1998 (assembly GCF_905339875.1). Classification (NCBI taxonomy): domain Bacteria; kingdom Pseudomonadati; phylum Pseudomonadota; class Betaproteobacteria; order Burkholderiales; family Burkholderiaceae; genus Burkholderia; species Burkholderia sp. BCC1998. The sequence goes on along the minus strand of NZ_CAJPHE010000010.1, from coordinate 183,057 downwards.
GGCCGCGCCGTCCTCGGCTTCGTCGACGTTCGTGTAGCCCAGTTCCTTGAGCAGGTTGCGGACGATCCTGCGCATCGTCGGGAAATCGTCCACCACCAGGATTTTCATGCTCTTGTCCATCGTCGTTCCTTTGCAGATTCGTTACCGTCGGGGCCCGCGGCTTCGCACGCGCCCCGTGACATTTCATTCAGACGCGTTGCACGCGGTCACCCATCGTCGCCAGCCGCGCCATCACGCGCCGGCTCATCTCGGCAAGCGGCGCGACCTCGTCCGCGCCGCCGAGCGCGATCGCCTCGCGCGGCATCCCGAACACGATGCAGCTCGCCTCGTCCTGCGCGAACGTGTGGGCGCCCGCGCGCTTCATGTCCAGCAGGCCGGCCGCGCCGTCGCGCCCCATCCCCGTGAGGATCACGCCGATCGCGTTCTTGCCCGCGTGCTGCGCCGCCGAGCGGAACAGCACGTCGACCGACGGCCGGTGGCGGTTCACCGGCGGCTCGTCGGACAGCTGCGCGATGTAGTTCGCGCCGCTGCGCGCGAGCAGCAGGTGCGCATGGCCCGGCGCGATGTACGCATGGCCCGGCAGCACGCGCTCGCCGTGCTCGGCTTCCTTCACCGCGATCCGGCACAGGCCGTTCAGCCGCTGCGCGAACGACTTCGTGAAGCCGGGCGGCATGTGCTGCGCGATCAGCACCGCCGGCGCATCCGGCGGCAGCGGCGTCAGCACCTCGCGGATCGCCTCGGTGCCGCCCGTCGACGCGCCGATGATGATCAGCTTCTCGGTACTGACGAGCGGGTTGTTGATCATCGGCGCGGCCGGCTGGCCGCTCGCGGTGCGCGCGGCGGCCGCCTGCGGCTGCGGTGCCTGGCGCACGCGGGCGCGCGACGCCGCGCGGATCTTGTCCGCGAGCTTTTCCGCGTAGTCGAGCATGCCGTCGCGGATCCCGACGCGCGGCTTCGTGACGAAATCCACCGCACCGAGTTCGAGCGCGCGCAGCGTGATCTCGGAGCCGCGCTCGGTCAGCGACGACACCATCACGACCGGCATCGGCCGCAGGCGCATCAGCTTCTCGAGGAAGTCGAGGCCGTCCATGCGCGGCATTTCGACGTCCAGCGTCAGGACGTCCGGGTTGTGCTGCTTGATGAGCTCGCGCGCGACGAGCGGATCCGGCGCGGTCGCGCATACCGTCATGTCGGGCTGGCTGTTGATGATCTCCGTCATCAGGCTGCGGATCAGCGCCGAATCGTCGACGCACAACACTTTGATCTTCTGCACTGCGGTCATGCCTCCTGCTTTCTCGAATGGTTGGCCGCGTACGGGCTGCCGGCGTTCGGGCTGGTGGCCTTCGCGGTCGCCGGCTGCGCGCCCGCGCCGCCGCGTGCGCCGAACAGCTCGATGCGCGGGCGCGCCGGCGGCGGCGCGGCCGGGCGCTTCGCCGCGAACAGCTCGACGTGCGCGCGCGTCCGGGCGGCGTGCACGCGGTCGGCCTCGCGCGCCAGCGCGGCTTCGCGCTCGGTCACGCCCGGCACCTGCAGCCGCAGCTTCTTCACCATCGCGCGCCCGCTGCGCGGCATGAACGCGACCTTGCGCGGGTGCACGCCCTGCAAGTCCTCCGCGGTGATGCGGATGCGCTCGAGCGCGAGATAGCGGCGCACGAAATCCGCGTTGCGGTCGCCGATGTTGATGGTCGTCATCCCTGCCAGCACGGCCGCGCCGCCGAACACCTTCGCCTCGAGGCGCTCGCGGCGCCCGCCGGCCTTGATCAGTTCGTTCATCAGCACTTCCATCGCATACGCGCCGTAGCGCATCGACTCCGATGCGGCCGCGCCGGCGTCGGCGCCGTCGTCGGGCAGCATGAAGTGATTCATTCCGCCGATGCCCGCGATCGGGTCGTGCAGGCACGCGGCGACGCACGAGCCGAGCACGGTCATCAGCACCATGTCCTCGGACGTCGTGTAGAACTCGTTCGGCAGCAGCTTCACGCCGGGGCGCTCGAAGTGGTTGTCGAAGTAACGATTGGTGGCGATCGGCAGCGCGCTCATCCGCGTTCTCCGTAAGCGGGCGCGACGCCCGCGGCACGCGCATGGGCGCGCGGCGGCACCGCCGCGGCCGGCGCCGCGCCGCGCGGGCGCAGGCCCGGCGCGGCATCGTGCCCCAAGGGCACTTCCTTCGGGGCGCGCGTCAGCTCGTACACCGTCTGCCCGCGCAGCCGGAACGCCTGCGAGACGTAGGTGAAATTCTCCGAATGCCCGGCGAACAGCAGCCCGCCCGGTTTCACGAGCGGCTCGAAGCGCGACAGCACCTGCCCCTGCGTCGGCTTGTCGAAATAGATCATCACGTTGCGGCAGAAGATCGCGTCGAACGGCTTCGCGATCCCGTAGTCGGCATCGGTCAGGTTCAGCTGCTCGAAGCGGATCATCGCGCGCAGCTCCGGGCGCACCTTCACGCGGCCGGCCTGCGCGCCGGTGCCCTTCAGGAAGAAGCGCTTGAGCCGCTCCGGGCTCAGGTGCTTGACCTGGTCGTACGTATAGATGCCGGCCTCGGCCTTCGCGAGCACCTGCGTGTCGAGGTCGGTCGCGAAGATCGATGCGCCGCGCGCGGCCGATTCGCCGAGCGCCTCGATCAGCGTGATCGCGATCGAATAGGGCTCCTCGCCGGTCGACGCCGCCGAGCACCACACCGACACGGGCGCCGCGCGCCCCTTCACGAAGTCGGCCAGGATCGGGAAATGGTGCGACTCGCGGAAGAACGCGGTCAGGTTCGTCGTCAGCGCGTTGGTGAACGCCTCCCACTCGAGCGGATCGTCCTCCTGCTCGAGCAGGTCGAGGTAGTCGCGGAACGTGTCGAGGCCGCGGGCGCGCAGCCGGCGCGCGAGCCGGCTGTACGCCATGTCGCGCTTGTGCTCGGACAGCGAGATGCCCGCGCGTTGATGAATCAGCGCGCGGATGCGTGCGAAATCCGCGCCGGTGAACGCGAAGTCGCGCCCCGGCTCGCCCGCGCGGGGCGAGGCATCCGGTGCATCGGGTCGAAACGGTGCGCGCGCGGACGGCATGGCTTAGAAGGTCTCCCAGTCGTCATCGGACGTGCCGGCCGCGGCCAGCGCCGGCTTCTCGCTGCTCAGCGCCGGACGCACCAGCGCGGGCTTGTCGGCCGGCTTGTGCGCCGGTGCGGCGGCCGCCTTCGCGAGACGCGGGCCGTAGCCGCCCGCGGCCGGCGCTTCCTTCGCCGCGCGTGCGGCGGCGTCCGGCGCACGCTTCGTTTCGTGGCTCGCGGCCGGTGCCGATGCATGCGACGCGGGCGCAGGCGACGCGCGGCGCGCCGGCTGAGCGGCCGTCTGCGGTGCCGGCAATGCGGCCGGCGCGGTTTCATGGCGGCGTTCCGACGGCGACGCCAGCGCCGGCGCCGCTGCGTGCGCGGCCGGGCGTGCGGCGCCGCGCGCCGGCGCGAGCGCGATGCCGCCCGCGACGCGCCACGCCGACACGACCGCCTTCATCTGGCGCGTCTGCTCCTCGAGCGACGCGGCGGCGGCCGCGGCCTGCTCGACGAGCGCCGCGTTCTGCTGCGTGACGGAATCCATCTGGCCGACCGCGCGATTGACCTGCTCGATGCCGGTCGACTGCTCGTCCGACGCGGCGCTGATCTCGCCCATGATGTCGGTCACGCGGCGCACGGCCTGCACGATCTCGTCCATCGTCGAGCCGGCCCGCGCGACGAGCGCCGACCCGCTGTCGACCTTCTCGGCCGAATCGCCGATCAGCTGCTTGATTTCCTTCGCGGCGCTCGCGCTGCGCTGCGCGAGCGAGCGCACTTCGCCCGCAACCACCGCGAAGCCGCGGCCCTGCTCGCCCGCGCGCGCGGCTTCGACCGCCGCGTTCAGCGCGAGGATGTTGGTCTGGAAGGCGATGCCTTCGATCGTGCCGATGATGTCGACGACCTTGCCCGAGCTGGCCGCGATGTCCTGCATCGTCGATACGACCTGGCCGACCACCTCGCCGCCCTGCGTCGCGATGTCGGACGCGTTCACCGCGAGCTGGCTCGCCTGCCGCGCGTTCTCCGCGTTCTGCCGCACGGTGCCGGTCAGCTGCTCCATGCTCGATGCGGTTTCCTGCAGCGACGCGGCCTGCTCCTCGGTGCGCTGCGACAGGTCGGTGTTGCCGGTCGAGATCTCACGCGCACCGACGTCGATCGATTCGGTGCCGCGATGCACGGCCTGCACCATCGCCGTCACGGCGTCCTGCATCCGCTTGATGCCGCCGAACAGGCGGCCGATCTCATTGTTGCTGAACACGGTCACCGGCTGCGTGAGGTCGCCGCCGGCGATCCGCTCGAAGTGCGCGACCGCGTCCTCGAGCGGCTTCACGATCAGCCCGCGCAGCACGAAGCGGATCGCGATCACGACGACGAACGCGATCGCGATGCCGGCCGCGATCAGGCCGATCATCAGCGAGATCTGCGACTGCGTCGTGGTCTGGCGTTCCTCCGCGCGCTTCTGCAGCGACGCGACCACGACCGATGCCGCCTGGTCGTACGCGACGAACATCGGGCTGATCTTCGTGTCGGCGACCGCGTGATACGCGGCCATGTCGCCCGCGCGCGCCGCCGCGAATTCCGGCTCGACGCCTTCCTTCACGATCGTCGCGTAGCGTGCGGAGAGCTCGTCGACGAGTGCCTGCTCGATGCCGAGCTTCGGCGTGGCCTGGAACGCCTGCCAGTTCTGGTTCGACTTCGCGTACAGCTCCTGCGCGCGGTCGAGCACCTTGCCCGCGTCGGCCGTGTTGCCGGCTTCGGTCAGCGAGCGGAAGCGGTCGAGCGACACGCGCGCGCGCAGCAGGTACGACGACGTGTCGTCGAGCGTGTGGATCGCCGGCAGGTCGACGTGCGCAATCTCGTCGAGCGAGCGGCTCGCGTGATTCAGCGCGTACAGGCCGAGCCCGCCGACGGCTGCGGCCAGCGCCACGAGGATGAGTCCGACCGCCGTGAGCGTCGTGCGGATCGACCAGTTATGCAACATTGCAGATTCTCCCGAAATTGCTGCGCGCGCGGCGCGCTTACCCGCCGAGCGTCTCGATCAGCGCCATTTCCCGGCTCGACATCAGCTTCTCGATGTCCATCAGGATCAGCATCCGGCCGTCGACCGTGCCGAGGCCCGTCAGGTACTCGGTCGTCAGCGTCGCGCCGAATTCGGGCGCCGGCATGATCTGGTCGGTCTGCAGCGTCAGCACGTCCGACACGCCGTCGACCACCATCCCGACCACGCGGTTCGACACGTTCAGGATGATCACCACCGTCTGGTGGTCGTACTCGACGCGGCCGAGATGGAACTTGATCCGCATGTCGACGATCGGCACGATGATCCCGCGCAGGTTGATCACGCCCTTGATGAAGTCCGGCGCGTTCGCGATGCGCGTGACGCTGTCGTAGCCGCGGATTTCCTGCACCTTCAGGATGTCGATCCCGTACTCCTCGTCGCCGAGCGTGAAGACGAGGAATTCCTGGCCCGTCGCATCGCCCTGCTCCGCATCGCGGCGGCTGGTTGCCGCGTTCGCCGCGGCCGGATTGATCATTTGGACTTCAGCGGACACGTTTGCCCCCAATCGGTTGAATGGCGAGAGTCAGAAAATGGCGAGCTCGGCGCCGGCTCGGGCGCCGTGCGTCGCACGGGTTTCGCGGTTCAGCGCCGCGACGTCGACGATCAGCGCGACACTGCCGTCGCCGAGAATGGTCGCCGCAGAGATGCCGTGCACCTTGCGGTAATTGGTTTCGAGGTTCTTCACGACCACCTGCTGCTGGCCGACCAGCTCGTCGATCAGCATCGCGAAGCGGCGCCCCTCGGTTTCCATGATCGTGACGATGCCCTGGGTCGGATCGGTGCGCGCGTCCTCGACCGAGAACACCTCGTGCAGCGCGACGAGCGGCAGGTATTCGCCGCGCACGCGCACCACGCGCTCGCCGTTGCCGACCGTGTAGATGTCGTCGTTCGACGGCTGCAGCGACTCCATCACGAAGTTCAGCGGCAGGATGAAGATCTCGCTGCCGACCTTCACCGACATCCCGTCGAGGATCGCCAGCGTGAGCGGCAGCACGATCCGCGTGGTCGTGCCGCGACCGGCCTGCGACGTGATCTCGACATGGCCGCCCATCGACTGGATGTTGCGCTTCACGACGTCCATCCCGACGCCGCGGCCCGACACGTCGGTCACGGTTTCGGCGGTCGAGAAGCCCGGCGCGAAGATCAGCTGCCAGACTTCGTCGTCGCTGATGTTTTCGGAAATCTGCATGCCTTGCTTCGCGGCCTTCGCGAGGATCCGCTCGCGGTTCAGGCCCGCGCCGTCGTCGCTGACCTCGATCACGATGTTGCCGCCGTGATGCGCGGCCGACAGCACGAGCTGGCCGACGCCGTCCTTGCCGGCGGCGACGCGCTTGTCGACCGTCTCGATCCCGTGGTCGAGGCTGTTGCGCACAAGGTGCGTGAGCGGGTCGATGATCCGCTCGATCAGGCTCTTATCGAGCTCGGTCGCCTGGCCGAACGTGACCAGCTCGACCTGCTTGCCGAGCTTGCCGGCGAGGTCGCGCACGAGCCGCGGGAAGCGGCTGAACACGTAGTCCATCGGCATCATGCGGATCGACATCACCGCTTCCTGCAGGTCGCGCGCATTGCGCTCGAGCTGCGCCATCCCGTTGAACAGGCGGTCGTGCAGCGCCGGATCGAACGCGCTCGCGGTTTCCGCGAGCATCGCCTGCGTGATCACGAGCTCGCCGACCAGGTTGATCAGCTGGTCGACCTTCTCGACGCCGACGCGGATCGAGCTGCCTTCGGCGCCCGATGCGGCGGCGGCCGGGCGCGGACGCTTGTCGTCGTGGTGCGCGGCAGCCTGGGCAGCCTGCGCGGCGGGTTCTGCGTGCGGTTGCGATGCCTGTTGCGATGCCTGTTGCGATGCCTGTTGCGATGCCTGTTGCGGCGCCGGTTGCGCGGCGGCGCTCGGCTGCGCTTGCGGTGCGGCGGCGGCCGGGGCGGCACCGGGGGCTTGCGCGAAGACCTCGACCCGCGCGGCCGGCTCCGGCGCGGCGACCGGTTCGACGGCGGCCGGTTCGGCGGCGGCCGGCGTGGCGGCAGGCGCCGCCGGTGCGGCCGGCGCGGTGCCGCGCGCGATGCGGATCTGGCTGTCGTCGATCACGAAGCAGCACACGGCGACGATGTCGTCGGACGGCACGTCCGATTCGAGCCACAGCGTCAGGTCGGCGCCCGCTTCCTCGCGGCCGACGATCCGGCCGAGATTGCCGAGCTCCTCAGTGAGCAGCGCCTGGTCCTTCGCGTCGACGCCGACGAGCGTGATCTTCAGGTGCGGGCCGTCCGTGCCGGCAGCCGCCGCCGGATGCGCGGCCGCGACCGCCTGTTCGACCACGTGATCGGGCGCGCGGTCGCTGGCGGAGGTAGCGGCGGCCGGCGCCGGTGCCGGTGCCGGTGCAGTCTCCACGGCAGGCGCGGCAGGTGCGACGTCCGCGGGGGCGCCCGCGCCGCTCTCGGCCTTCAGGCGTTCGAGCTTCGCGCAGATCGTCGCGGCAGCCGCCGCGTCCGGTTCCGCGCTCGCGCGATAGTCGACCAGCTGGTCGGACAGCACGTCCTTGGTCTCGAGGAACGCGTCGACCATTTCCTTGGTCAGCGTCAGCTCATGGTTGCGCGCGCGGTCGAGCAGCGACTCGAGGATGTGGGTCGTCTCGGTCAGCGCGGAAAAGCCGAACGTCGCCGCGCCGCCCTTGATCGAATGCGCGGCGCGGAAGATCGCGGCCAGGTCCTCGGGGTCCGGCGAGCCGACGTCGAGGTTCAACAGCAGTTGCTCCATCTGCGCGAGCAACTCGTCCGCTTCGTCGAAAAAGGTCTGGTAGAACTGCGTGATGTCGAGAGTCATGCCCGGTCACCGGTTGGATTCGTCGCGTTCATGTCAGGAGGCGGTCTGCTCGGACAGCGTCGCGACCAGGTCGATCAGCACGGCCGGGTCGATCGGTTTTTCGATCCAGCCGGTCGCGCCCGCGTCGCGCGCGGCGTCCTTGAACGCATCGCTGCCTTCGGTCGTCAGTACGAGAATCGGCGTGTCCGCATACGCCGTCAGCTTGCGCAGCGCGGCGATCACCTCGAGGCCGTTCCTGCGCGGCATGTTCTGGTCGGTCAGCACCAGGTCGTACGGCACGGTGGCCGCCATGTCGAAGCCGGCTTCGCCGTCCGGCGCCACCGTCACGTCGTAGCCGGCCTGCGCAAGCGTCGCCTGCAGCAGCGCACGCATGGTCGCGGAGTCGTCGATGGCGAGAATGGTTCGGATCATGTCGGGCTCCGCAGGACCGCTCCAGGGTGGCTGACCGCCCCCTCGGGGGGCAGCGAACGAAGTGAGCGTGAAGGTTGTTTCATACGCGTCTCGAAATCTTGGAAACGTCAGGGTTTCGGCACCACGGCGACGGCGCTCGCGAGCACCGGTCGCGCGGCCGGCGCCGTGCCGTCGAGCTGCTGGGCCAGTTGCTTCGAGCCCGCGGCGTCGGCCGACAGCGTCGTGGTCGTCGTGTCGTCGCGCATCAGCGCGTCTTCGGATTTGCGGTTCAGCACGATCACGCTGATCCGGCGGTTTTCCGGATCGAGCGGATCGGCCTTGTTCAGGTTCTGCGTCGACGCGAGGCCGAGCACGCGCAGCACCTTCGACTCGTCCATGCCGCCCGCGATCAGCTCGCGGCGCGACGCATTCGCGCGATCGGCCGACAGTTCCCAGTTGCTGTAGCCGCCCTCGCCGCCCGCGTACGGCACCGCGTCGGTGTGGCCCTGGACGATGATCCGGTTCGGCACGTCGTTCAGCGTCTTGCCGATCTCGCGCAGGATGTCGCGCATGTACGGCTCGACGTGGTCGCTCGACATCGCGAACATCGGCCGCTTCTGCGAATCGACGATCTCGATGCGCAGCCCCATCAGCGTCGAATCGATGCGGATCTGCTGCTTGAACTGGCGCAGCGTCGGATTCGCCTCGATCGCCGCCATCAGCTTGATCTGCAGGTCGTGCAGGCGCGCCTGCTCGAGCCGGTCCTGTGCGCCCTGCGCCTGCGAGCGCGTCCTGTCGTCGCCGGCCTTCGCGACGCGATCGGCGAGCGACGTCGTGCCGTCGGTACGGCGCAGCGTGCCGGCATCGAGGCTCGACAGGTCGCGGCCGCCACCGTTGATGATGCTCGAGTCCTGCGAGCTGCGATCGCCGCTGCCGAACAGCGCGGCCTTCAGCGGCGTGTTGAAGTACTCGGCGATCCCCTTCAGCTGCACCGGCGTGACCGAACTCAGCAGCCACATCAGCAGGAAGAACGCCATCATCGCGGTCATGAAGTCCGCATACGCGAGCTTCCAGGCGCCGCCGTGGTGGCCCTTCTTCTGCGGGGCCACCCGTTTGACGACGATCGCGCGATCCTTGCTCTTGCTCATTGAATGCTCCGCGTCACTTCGCCTTCACGCGGCGCACATGCTCTTCGAGCTCGGTAAACGACGGCCGCTCGGTCGAGAACAGCACCTTGCGGCCGAACTCGACCGCGATCGCCGGCGCATAGCCGTTCAGGCTCGCGAGGATCGTCACCTTGATGCACTGGAACATCTTGGTCGACTCGGCGACGCGCTGCTCCGCGAGGCTCGCGAGCGGCCCGATCAGCCCGTACGACAGCAGGATCCCGAGGAACGTGCCGACCAGCGCCTGCGCGATCATCGCGCCGAGCACCGCGGGCGGCTTGTCGGCCGACGCCATCGTGTGCACGACGCCCATCACCGCCGCGACGATCCCGAACGCCGGCATCGCGTCGCCGACGCGCATCAGCGCGTGCGCGGGGCCTTCGCCTTCCGCGTGGTGCGTCTCGATTTCCTCGTCCATCAGGCTCTCGATCTCGAACGCGTTCATGTTGCCGCCCACCATCAGGCGCAGGTAGTCGGTCAGGAATTCGACGATGTGGCGATCCGCGAGGATCTTCGGGTATTGCGTGAAGATCGGGCTCTTGTCCGGATCGTCGATGTCGGCCTCGAGCGTCAGCGTGCCTTCCTTGCGGGCCTTCGCGAGCAGCACGTACAGGAGCGCCATCAGTTCCATGTAGACGTCCTTGGTGTACTTCGAGCCCTTGAAGAGCGTCGGCAGCACGCGCAGCGTCGCCTTGATGGTCTTCATGCCGTTGCCGAGGATGAACGCGCCGACGCCCGCGCCTGCGATCATCAGGATCTCGAGCGGCTGGACCAATGCGCCCAGATGCCCGCCTGCCAGCGCGTAACCGCCGAAGACGGACAACAGTGTCACGAGTGTTCCCACGATAATCAGCACTGCCTGTCCCTCACGAAAGACCGGCGGGGAGACCGCCGTTAATCAGGTTTACGGCAGTCGGCAGGAAAACTTTGGCGGTCGCGCCGCGACCGCGCGGCGGTGTTTACCAGCAGGCCCCGGCCGATTCGCGCGGCGCGCGGCAGGCGTGCGGAAGGCGTGCGGCTCCCGCCCGGCCCCGCCCGGCGGCGTTCAGGCCGCGGCGGTGGCCAGCCCGGCGCGTGCGGCGGCCGCCTTGCGGGTCTTGCCCGCGCGCGACGGCGGCTGGCACAGGCCGCACACGAAACCTTGATGCGGATCATGCGCATGCGCGACGAAATGGCCACCGCAGCGCGTGCACGGCGTCATCTGCAGCATCCCCGAGTCGAAGAAGCGCACCAGCGTCCACGCGCGCGTGAGACTCAGCGCGGCCTCGTCGCCGGACAGGTTCACGTGCTCCAGATAGAGCCGGTACGCCTTCACGATCGACTGGATCGGCTCGCAGCGGCCGTGGTCCTGCATGAACCGGTAGATGTTGTAGAACAGCGACGAGTGGATGTTCGGCTGCCACGTCATGAACCAGTCGGTCGAGAACGGCAGCATCCCCTTCGGCGGCGACGCGCCCTTCAGTTCCTTGTACAGCTTGATCAGGCGGTCGCGCGACAGGCTCGTCTCCGCCTCCAGCAGTTGCAGCCTGGCGCCCAGTTCGATCAGTTCGATGGCGAGGGTGATTTCCTTCACCTCGATCACGACGCTTTTGCTTGCCATGGTGAATAACCGTCCGCTTGACGTTGTTCGGATGAATCGCCAATACGCCGCCCGCCGACGCGGCGCGCCGGCACGAACGCAAGGCGGGGAGAGATCAGCGGACGCTTTCGACCGGCTGGCCGGCCATCAGGATCGCGGAATGCGCATGCGTGACGACATCGCTGCGGCCTTTGTCGGCGAGCGACGACAGCAGCGCGTGATCGTCGAAGCGGAAACGGCACAACATCTGGTTCGATGCCGCGAGCTTCACGGTCTGGGCGAGCGTGAGGTTCGCGAGCACGTCGGCCAGTTCCTGGGAAACCCCCATGCGGAACATGCCCATCGCCTTGTCTTCCCGCAGCAGGCGCTGCGCGAGGAGGAGGTACGACAGGTTGACCTCTTTGATCTCACTGAGCATTTCGCTGGTGGCGCTCATGATTCCCCCGTTAAGAGCTTTTGCTTTGGCCTTTCATTGTGAAAACGTTTGCTCGATCGGGCGCCTGCTGACGCGCTGCCGGCACGTTTATAGTCTTACAGGGCGAATTCTGGCCAAACGGCATTTATGCCGGTATCAGCGAAGTGGCGCACGCCACGCAGGAATTGTCTGTAAACCGTGTAGGAATTTTTCCGACAAGGCGAATTGAAAGGGAACGAACGGCGGGGGCGAATGGGGCGCGAATGCGTCGGCGATGCGGTCCGCATGGGACGAATCCGGCTGGAGGCCATCCGGCAAGGCTGCCGGAAGTTGAATCGGTAAAAATTATAGTGGTTTTTCATGATAGCGCAACAATTGTGATGGCTATCTCGTTTTATGTTTTCGCACCCTTTTTATCGGGGTTTTCTCGTATTTCATGGTGTAACAAGCCTTAAGTGTTTGAAAAAACACTCGAACCCCTGAAGGCGATATCGATAATGGACTCAAATGGGCGGCGGCGGGAGCCGCGCCGGCCCGCCCCGCAGCTTGCCGCCCGGCGTCCCGCGCACCCCGCCACGGACCCGGCCACGCACCGCAGACAGCGTGCGTCGGCGAGTTCCGCAACCCTGCAGCGGACCAGCATGCGCGCTCGAGCGCTTTGCGCTGGTCGACACCGGAGAACGTCCATGCGTATTGCCCAGATCGCGCCGCTTTACGAAGCTGTCCCGCCGAAACTCTATGGCGGCACCGAGCGTGTCGTGTCCTACCTCACCGAGGCGCTCGTCGAGCTGGGGCACGACGTGACGCTGTTCGCGAGCGGCGACTCCGTCACGTCCGCCCGTCTCGAGGCGGCATGGCCGCGCGCACTGCGGCTCGACCCGTCGATCCGAGACTCGATGGCGCCCCATATGCGCCTGATCGAGCAGGTCGCCCGTGTCGCGCACGAATTCGACGTGCTGCACTTCCACCTCGACTACCTGCCGTTCCCGCTGATGTCGCGCCTCGACACGCCGTACGTGACGACGCTGCACGGCCGCCTCGACCTGCCGGAGCTGCAACCGGTGTTCGACGCGTTCCCGGACGCGCCGGTCGTGTCGATCTCGAACAACCAGCGCAAGCCGCTGCCGCAAGCCGCGTGGGCCGGCACCGTGTATCACGGGCTACCCGACACGCTGCTCACGCCGCAACCGGACGTGAAGCCCGAATATCTCGCGTTCCTCGGCCGGATCTGCCCGGAAAAGCGGGTCGACACCGCGATCCGGATCGCCGCGCAAAGCGGGCTGCCGCTGAAGATCGCCGCGAAGGTCGACAAGGCCGACGCCGACTACTTCAAGGAAGTGATCGAGCCGCTGCTCGGCGAGGCGCATGTCGAATTCATCGGCGAGATCAACGAGGCGCAGAAGCCAGCGTTCCTGTCCGGCGCCAGGGCGCTGCTGTTCCCGATCGACTGGCCGGAACCGTTCGGCCTGGTGATGATCGAGGCGATGGCCTGCGGCACGCCGGTCGTCGCGTTCAACCGCGGCTCGGTGCCGGAAGTGATCGAGGACGGCGTGACCGGCTTCATCGTCGAGGACGTCCAGGGCGCGGTCGGTGCACTGCACCGGATCGACAGCCTGTCGCGCGACGCGATCCGCGCGCGCTTCGATACGCGCTTCAGCTCGAAAGCGATGGCACGGCGCTATGTCGAAACTTACGAATCGCTTTGCGCGACGGCAAAGCGGCCGACCTTGCGTCGCGTCGCGAGCGCGTGACGGCGAAATTCGTCAGAAATATTCGGTGAAATTCGCGCCGAAATCGGCGCGTAAAACCCAAAGGCGCCAAAGAGCCGCAGTCGATGCGGCTCTTTCTTTTTGCGCGCTCATTCGATCAGGAAACGATCGCGGTTTTTTCCGACGATCCAATTCGGCGGCTTGCCGCGCCCGCTCCAGGTTGCACCCGACTTCGGGTCGCGGTATTTCGGGGGGAGCGGTGCCTTTTTCGGCGGACGGCCGCGCCGCGCTCGCTCCGCGAAGCCCAGATCCTGGGCCGTCAGGCCATATTCGGCAATCATTCGCTGGACGTCGGCGATCACCGCCGCCACTTCCTGGCGACGCACGTCATCCGCCTGGGCCTGCAGATCGGCGATCTGCGCCTTGAGTTTCGCGTATTGAGACATTTTTCGGCTCCCTTTTCCATGATGCGGCGCCGGCAGTTCCGGCCGGAACGCCAACACCCGTTACGTCATCCGCACTGCCGCCCTGCCCTTCAAAATTAATGCTGCCATCTTTAACCGAATCGGCTATATCGAGAATGCGGACTTATTCTAATAAAAGCCATTCGTCAGCCATTCGAATTTAACAATCGTTGACCCTCACCCAGCCGATTCATTTCCTATAATCCAGACCAATTCGGGGTGACGGAATAAATCATCCGGTCATCCGTTTGTCTTCAACCCACTTGAACGGGATCCTTACATGAATCTTTCTCAGCGTCTGGCTGCAGAGGTATTCGGCACGTTCTGGCTGGTGCTCGGCGGGTGCGGAAGCGCCGTGCTGGCCGCAGCCTTTCCGGGCCTCGGCATCGGCTTCGCCGGCGTCGCGCTCGCCTTCGGCCTGACCGTGCTGACGATGGCATTCGCGATTGGCCATATTTCGGGTTGCCACCTGAATCCGGCCGTCAGCGTGGGCCTGACGGTCGCCGGCCGCTTCCCGGCACGCGATCTCGCGCCGTATATCGTTGCGCAGGTCGTCGGCGCGACGCTCGGTGCGTTCGTGCTGTACCTGATCGCGACCGGCAAGCCGGGCTTCGACGTCGTCGGCAGCGGCTTTGCGACGAACGGCTTCGGCGAGCGCTCGCCCGGCCACTACTCGCTCGGCGCGGCGTTCATCTGCGAAGTCGTGATGACGGGCTTCTTCCTGTTCGTGATTCTCGGCGCCACCGACAAGCGCGCGCCGGCCGGCTTTGCGCCGATCGCGATCGGCCTGTGCCTGACGCTGATCCACCTGATCTCGATCCCGGTCACCAACACGTCGGTGAACCCGGCCCGCTCGACCGGCCCCGCGCTGTTCGTGGGCGGCGAGGCGATCGGCCAGCTGTGGCTGTTCTGGGTCGCGCCGATCATCGGCGCGGCAATTGCGGGGATCGTCTACCCGCTGATCGCGGGGCGCGACGATGCCGTCGGCCTCGTGCCCGCATCCGCTCGCACTAGCGAATAAAACACTACGGGGTCACGCGAGCAGAGCAGCGAGCCTCACGCTGTCGAACAACATCGAGGCAGGTAATTTGAACGGGCGCCGCTGGCGCCCGTTTTTCATGGCCGCTCAGCTCAGGAAGCGGCGACGCCGTCGCGCGTGCCTTCGAGCGCGAACAGCGTGCGCAGGTGGCGGGCGACGCCCGCATCGAAGTTGTTGCCGATCCGCGGGATGTGCGGCAGGTGCGCGATCAGGTCGGGGTTCGCGTTGTTCATCATGAACGCGTGGCCGGCCGTTTCGAGCAGGTCGATGTCGTTCATGTTGTCGCCGAACGCGATGCAGTGGCCGGCGTCGACGCCGAGTCGCGCGAGCACCGTACGCAGCGCGCGGCCCTTCGACACGTTGGCGGTCATCACTTCGAGACAGTCGGGCAGCGAGTACGTGACGTACAGCGCATCGCCGAACCGCACGCGCATCTGCTCCGCGACCACCGCCAGATCGGCCGGCGCGCCGATGTACAGCACCTTCGCGATGTCGGCGCCGTCGTGCGCGGCCATGTCGATCACGTCGTACCGGAAGCCCGAATCCTGGTGGAATTCGAGCAGGTGCGGCGCGTCGCGGTCGATCAGCCAGCCGCGGTCGGTGAACAGGTTGACGATCACGCGCCCGTGCGCGCCGGTCACGCCCGGCTGCACGAGGCCGCGGACGATCGCGGGATCGATGTCCTGCGCATGGATCGCCGTGTCGTCCGGCGCATGCACACGCGCGCCGTTCGACGTGATCAGGTACGGCCGGATGCCCAGCACGTCGCGGATGCCGGCGACGTCCGCGTAGTGACGCCCCGTCGCGATCACGAACTGCAGGCCGTCGCGGTCGAGCCGGCGGACGGTCTCGATCGTGTACGGATCGAGCTGGTGGTCGCTGTTCAGCAGGGTGCCGTCGAGATCAGTGGCGATGACTTTGTACATGGGGATGGGGGAGTGGCGCGCAGGACGCTGCGGAGCCGTCATTTTAACGTCGTGCCCGGGGGCGCGCCGGGTGGTTGGGAAATGGGGGGCGGGTTTCAGGCCGTTCGGGTTTCAGGCCGTTCGGGTTTCGGTGCGTCGCTGGTTCGGTCGGGGCAGGCTGTTTGCTCGGTTTGCTCGGTTTGCTCCGTCAGCTCGGTCCAGTTTGTCCGCTCAACGTGCCCGCCCGTCGCTTTACCCGATCAGCCCGATCGGCCCGCCCGGTCTGCTCGGCCCACTCATCGCACGCCGCCCATGCGCCCCTCTCACCCCGCTTCAGCCGCCCTCAACGCCTGCAGCGCGAGCCGCAGCGCGCCGTGCGCGGAATCGTCGAGCGGCGCGCGCAGCCGCGCCGCATGGCGTGCCGGCACGGCCGGTGCCAGCGCGTCGGCCAGCCCGCCGCACAACGCGACCGGCAGCGCCTGCTGCGGATCGAGCGCGTCGATCATCTTGCCGATCTCGTCGCCGGCCTGCGCGATCAGCGCCGCCGCATAAGAATGGTCGCGGTGCGCGAAGACGATCGGCGCGAGGCGCGCGTAGATCGTCTGGTTCGCATCGCACGACCACTGGACGAGCGCGTCGCGATCGTGCGCGCCCGTTTCCGCGAGCAGCGCGCCGGCAAACGCGTCGCGCGGCACGCGGCCGTCGAGCGCCTGCTGCGCGTACGCGAGCGCGCGCATGCCGAGCCACGCGCCGCTCGCCTCGTCGCCGGACGGAAAGCCGAAGCCGCCCGCGATGCGGCAGTCGCCCGCCGCGTCGAGCGCCGCCGCGATGCTGCCCGTACCGAGCGCGACGATGAGCCCCGGCGCACCGCCGTGCGCGCCGACGACGGTCGTATAAGCGTCGCTTTCGATCGCCAGTGCGTCGAGCGGCGCCTGCGCGCGGAACGCGGCGAGCCACGCGGCATTGTTGACGCCCGCGAGCCCGCAGCCGAGCGCGCACTGCGACCAGTCGAACGCGAGCCCCGCCCGCGTGAATGCGTCGGCACAGGCCGCGCCGATCGATGCCCACGCGCGCTCGATGCCGAGGCCGAGCCCCGACGGGCCGCCGCGCCCCTGCGCGAGTTCGCGCCCGTGCCGGTCGGCGAGTACCACGCGGGTACCCGTGCCGCCGCCGTCGATGCCGATCGCAAAAAGGAATGCCGTCATGCGTTGATCCTGCTGATTCGAACAGGCGCCAAGCTTAACCGGATCGGCGCCGCGCGCCCATCTGCCGTTCGGCCAGCTATACCGTGAATGGGCGTTCCGCTATGCTGGCACGATCGAATCGACACTGGAACGAGGCCGGCGATGTCGCAGCGGTGCAATTGGGTAAAGACGGAAGCGGATGCTCACTATCACGATACCGAGTGGGGCGTGCCGTCGCATGACGATCGCCATCTGTTCGAAATGCTGATTCTCGAAGGCGCGCAGGCGGGGCTGTCGTGGTCGACGATCCTGAACAAGCGCGCCGGCTATCGCGAGGCGTTCGCCGACTTCGATGTCGACGCGGTCGCGCGCTTCACGCCGAAGCGCATCGAGAAGCTGCTCGAGAACCCCGGCATCGTCCGCAATCGCGCGAAGGTGGAATCCGCGGTCACCAATGCACGGGCCGTGCAGCGCATTCGCGAGGATCACGGATCGCTCGCGCAATTCCTGTGGTCGTTCGTCGACCACACGCCGGTCCAGAACGCGTGGCAGTCGTATCGCGACGCGCCCGCGTCGACTGCCCAGTCGGATGCGCTCAGCAAGGCGCTGAAGGAGTACGGCTGCAAATTCGTCGGCTCGACGATCTGCTATGCGCTGATGCAGGCGACCGGGATGGTCAACGACCATGAGACCGGTTGCCCGTGTCACGCCCAATGCGCGGCGCTCGGCGGCAAGCAGCAGCCGGCACGGCGCCGCAAGGCGGGCTGACGGCGAAGCTCACGGGCTGGTCGGCTTGCCGCACCGGCACGTCAGCACGCGCCGCCAGGTGATCCGCGCAAGGCGAGCCCGAACGCGGCGCCGATTTCCCGGTGAACACGTCGGCGGCCTTGCCCCGTTGGCTGCCGGCGGAACCGCCGTGCGGCCATTCGACCGTCCGGCAGTCGATCGGCCACT
The DNA here is from genome assembly GCF_905339875.1 of Burkholderia sp. BCC1998. Lineage (NCBI taxonomy): Bacteria > Pseudomonadati > Pseudomonadota > Betaproteobacteria > Burkholderiales > Burkholderiaceae > Burkholderia > Burkholderia sp. BCC1998. The sequence goes on along the minus strand of NZ_CAJPHE010000010.1, from coordinate 165,347 downwards.
TTTCCGCCACGATCTGCAACCTTTTCCGGCCCCGAAAAGCAAAACGGCGGAGCGGCTTCTTTCGAAGCACGCTCCGCCGTTTCGCGGCGAACCGTAGACGCTCTTAGTGGAGCTTCTTCGGCAGCATCTGGCTGCGCAGGCGCTTGTGCAGGCGCTTGACGGCTGCTGCCTTCTTGCGCTTGCGGACTGCGGTCGGCTTTTCGTAGGACTGGCGTTCGCGCAGTTCAGCGATCAGGCCATTTTTTTCGATAGCACGGCGAAAGCGGCGAATCGCCACTTCGAACGGCTCGTTTTCCTTCAGAAGAATCGTCGTCATGTCGTTCCTAAATTGCTTAAACGGTCAAAAACGTAGCGGCCAAGCGCCACGCACCGGCCATCCGGGCGTCCCCACAACAGGCGAAACGAGCGGAAATACGGCCTCGGAGGCCGGAAAAGAGAGGCACAAAGCACCGCGGGTACGCTTCACAAGCCGCGTGCAGCGCCGCGTTTGACTGCCAGCAGGAATGCCGAGACGGCATAGGCGTGACAGAAAATCTCAATTCAGCCCGCCATCATACCAGTTAAACGCAGCTTCGCCTACAGGTTTACCGCTTTTCCGTTGCAATTCAGCACGAGCCGCTCACCACGTCCGATCGGCGAAGGCCAGGCGCGCCCTCCCATGCGTGCCGACCTCACTGCCCGACGAAGCGCATTGCCGCGCCACGATGCGCCGCACCCCACCGAGGCGACACGCACGAGACACGTGCGCGGCATCGCGCCGCAAGAATAGTGTTCGATGCGGCCCTAAAGTTTCCCCGAATCAGCGCCGACAACCAGGAAAGGCGGGCAGCGCGGGACACGGAAAGCGCGACGCCGAACCCCGAATCCAGTCAATCAAACGGCGTTTTCCAAACGAGGATCCAAATGCTGAACATCAACACCAACATCTATTCGCAGACCGCTCAAACGAACCTCTCGTCGACGCAGAACGCGCTGTCGCAAGCGATCAACCGCCTGTCGTCGGGCAAGCGCATCAACTCCGCGGCAGATGATGCGGCAGGCCTCGCGATCTCGACGACGATGCAAGCGTCGATCAACGCATACACGCAGGGTGTGTCGAACGCGAACAACGCCGTGTCGATGGCTCAGACCGCATCGAGCGGCCTGTCGGCAATCACCGCCAACCTGCAGCGTATCCGCCAGCTCGCTGTTCAGGCATCCGATTCGTCGATCGGCACCGCTGCTGCAAGCAACCTCGACACCGAAGTGCAAGCGCGTATCACCGAAATCGGCCGTATCGCGAGCCAAACGACGTTCAACGGCATCAACCTGCTCGACGGCACCGCGAACAACGCAGGCACGCCGCTGACCTTCCAGATCGGCGAAAAGTCCGGCCAGCAACTGTCGCTCGACCTGAGCGGCAAGTACGACACGACGACGCTCGCCCTGACCGGCGGCGTGACGACCGTCACCGCCGCGCAAACGATGATGAACACGATCGACACCGCGCTCGGCACCGTCAACACCGCGCAAGCTCAGCTCGGTTCCGACATCAACATCTATCAGGCAGCGATCTCGCAGACCACGGCGCAATCGACGAACCTGAACGCAGCAAGCGCGCAGATCACCGACGCGAACTTCGCGCAGGAGACCGCCAACCTGTCGAAGGCACAGGTGCTGCAACAAGCCGGCATTTCGGTTCTCGCACAAGCGAACTCGATGCCGCAGCAAGTGCTGAAGCTCCTGGGCTAAGCACGCCGGACGGCGCGCGCCGCGGGATCGCGAACGACGCGGCGGCGCCATCGGAACGGGAACGCCCTTCCTCCCAATGCTTATCCGATTACGTCGGGTAAGCATTTTGCTTTTCGTGCTTCGCGCATTACGTCGCCCTGCCCGACCGTTGCGCAGGACTAATCTCATCGAATGGAGTCCTACATGTCGACGACTACCACCACATCGGCGAACAGCGCACTGGCGGCAGCCGCCCAATCGATCATCAGCGGTGTGACGAATTCGAACACGGACGTCTCGTCGCTCGTGTCCGCGCTGGTCGCAGCGAAGACGGCCGCACAAACGACCCAGAACACCAATCGGCAAACGCTCGACAACACGACGCTGTCCGCGATCGGTTCGCTCAAGTCGTCGCTTTCGTCGCTGCAAAGCGCACTGTCCGGCCTTACGGACGGCTCGGCGCTGTCAAAATTCACGGCATCCGCGAGCGGCAGCGGCCTCACGGCCACGACGTCGACGGGGGCGGTCGCGGGCAGCTATTCGGTCGCAGTGACGCAGGTAGCGACGGCGCAAAAGCTCTCGTCGATCACGGGAATTCCATCGACGAACCAGGTCGGCACCGGCAACCTGACGATCCAGCTCGGCAGCGGCACGCCGATGACCGTCGCGATCAAGTCCGGCACCAACACGCTCGCCGACATCGCAAATGCGATCAACACGGGAAGCGGCAATCCGGGCGTGACCGCCACGGTCGTCACCGGCACGGACGGCTCGCACCTCGTGCTGACGTCCAACGTCACGGGCGCGGCGAACACCATCAAGGTGTCGACCAATTCGACGGACGGGCTGGCTGCGCTGGCAACCGTCGATAACACGGGCGCAGCGACAAACAATTACAACGAGACGATCCCCGCGCAGGACGCGCAGCTTTCGATCGACGGCACCAGCGTGGTTAGCGCGAGCAACACCATCACGGGCGCGATTACGGGCGTGACGATCAACCTGTCTGCTTCGTCGGCCAAGACGACCCAAACGCTCTCGGTCTCGCCGGACAACACCTCCGCCACCAATACGATCAACGCGTTCGTCTCCGCATACAACTCGTTCGTCAGCACCGCATCGTCGCTGTCGAGCTTCAATTCGAGCGCAGCCGCCGGTAGCCAGGGGGGCCCGCTCATCGGCGACTCGATGCTGAATTCGATCGTCAACACGCTGGCCACCAAGGTGGCCCAGGGCGTAACGAGCGGCGGCAGCACGATCAGCCTGAGCGCGATCGGCCTCAATCTTCAGCCGGACGGCACGCTCAGCGTCGACAGCGCGGCCCTGTCGTCGGCGCTGGCGAACAATCCGTCATCCGTGGCGACCGCGTTCAACGCGACCAACGGCGTAGGCGCGACGCTCAACAGCAACATCACGACATTCCTGCAGACGGGCGGCATCATCGACACGCGCGTCACGGCGTTGAACCAGGATCTCGCCGCTGCGAAAACGCAGGCCACGGCGCTGCAGGCATACGCCAGCCAGCTCACCGATCAGTACAATACGCAATTCACCGCGCTCAATACGCTGATGGCAAAGATGCAAAACAATTCGCAGTACCTGACGCAACTGTTCGGCGGCACCAACAGCGCGGGCGCGCTGGCCACGAACAAGGCATAGCGGCAGGCGATGCCGCGGCCGGATCAACATGGGAGAGAACATGACGACGGACCCGATCACTCTGCTGGAGCGCGTGTGGTCGCTCACGCAGGCAATCGAACATGCGGCATCGATGGCCGACTGGCCGGGCGCGGCGAGCCTCGTCGAACAGCGCTCGCCGCTGCTGATGTCCCTGGCCGCCCCGCAATCGCCCGACGCGCTGGCGATCCTGAAGCGCATCGAGGCGATCGACGCGGCCGTGATGGCGGACGCACAAACGACACAACGGGAGCTGCAGGCCGAGTTCAAGACGGCCATCGGCCGCACGGAAGCAGCGCTGCAATATCAGCGGATCGCGGGTTTCTAAACGAACGCCCCGGTGCCCGCCGCGCCTGATGATCTCGCGTCATCGCCCGGCGGGAATCGCTCGCCGGGCGAGCGGATTCCACTCATTACCGGTTCATCGTGTTTACCGTCATCATCGCCACCCACGACCGGCCACTGCTGCTGCGCCGGACGTTGCAGTCCCTGATCGACCAGACGTGGCAGGACTTCACCGTCATCGTCGTCTCCGATAGCGCGACATACATGCCGCCATTCGAGGAGCTTTCCGCATTGCAGGGGCGCTACCTCCACGTGATCCGCAGCGGCGCGCCCGGGCCGGCCGAAAGCCGCAACATCGGACTCTCGCTCGCCAAATCGCGCTACGTCATGTTCCTCGACGACGACGACACGCTTGAGCCGACGCACCTCGACGCGCTGGCCCGAAGCATCGGCGCCGACGAGCCGGAAATCGTGTTTTGCGATTTCAAGGTGTGTTACGAGGATCGCACGACGCATCCGCCACGCACGACCTCGATCGAAACGGTGCGCATCGGCGATGTCGACGCGGACAGCGTCTACGTGCTGAATCGCGCGCCGAACAGCTGCATCGCGTATCGCGACGACGTCGTCGCGCGCGTCCGATATGCGACCGATCTCGAGATTTACGAAGACTGGGACTTCCTGCTCGCGTGTCTTTCCGGACGCGCAATGGTTCATGTCCCGCTCAGCTCAGTCGTCATTCACAAGAGCCCGGCCGGCGCGCAGGAGAATATGCGACGCGGCAATACACGCGACGACCTGATCGCCTCGACGATGCTCGCGCTTTACCAGCGGCATCCAGCCCCCAATACGGACGTCCGCCTGAACCGCCAGCGGCTGATGGCTTCGGCGGGCATCGTGCTGGATCTCGACCACTTCTGACCTGCGGCGCGATCCGGCGATCGGCCTGCCCGGGGAGGCGGCCGACCGGCGCGCCGATCAGTCCAGCGCGCCGACGAGACGCGAAAAATGCGCCTCGAGATTGTTGACGAATCGCGGCGTGTCGAACAATACGCCATCCCTGCGCTCGGCGTTCAGCACCTTTCGCAGGCGCTCGCACTCATCCGGCGCACTGGCGAGCGCCACCGCCTTCTCCTCGTATGCCTGCAGATCGTAGGTGATCAATTCCTCGATGCCCGCGGCGGACAACATCGCACCCGCCATCCGCGATGCGAAGCTCCTGCCCGAGAGTGTCAGAACCGGCAGCCCCATCCAGAGCGCGTCGTTCGCCGTCGTGCCGGCGTTGAACGGGAAGGAATCGAGGAACAGATCCGCGACCGCAAACCGGGCAAGATAATTCTCGGGCGAGACGCGAGACGCAAACACGAGGCGTCCGCCGTCGATGCCGTGTCTGGCCGCTTCCTTTCGCAGATTGGCTTCGGCCCATGGATTGTCGGCAAGCAACCAGAGCACGCTTGCCGGCACCCGCTGCAGGATCCGCATCCAGGCGCCGAACACCTCGGGCGTGAACTTGTAATTGTTGTTGAACGAACAAAAGACGAAGCCGTCTTCCGGCAGGCCGCAGCTTGCGCGCGACGGCGCCGGCGCACTGACCCGCTTGCGATCGCTGACCTGGTAGATGTCCGGCATGTACAGCGGCTTCTCCGAGTAGAAGTGCGCGTACGCTTCCGGAATCAGGAACCGGTCGGCGATCACATAATCGATGTACGGCAGGCCGGTCGTGGCCGGCAAGCCCAGATACGTGATCTGGATGGGCGCCGGCCGATAGGCAAGCAAGTCCGTGCGTGCGCCGAGCGTCTGCCCGTGCAGGTCAACGACGATGTCGATCTCGTGTTCACGGATCAGCCGAGCGGCGGCCTCGTCGCTCATCGCGTCGATGCGATGGAAATGATCCATCGACTGGATAATCCGCTTGCGCAGCGCGGAGCCGTCGTCGCGCGACCAGCAATAGCCGTACACCTCGAAACGCCGCCGGTCGTGCAATTCGAACAGCTCGGCCGTGAGCATCGAAACGGGATGCAGACAGAAATCCGACGAAAGATACGCGATCCTGATCTTCTCGTGACCGTATGCCTTCTTGCCGGACAATGCGGGCACGTCGACGTTGATCTTGGTGTCGACGTAATGCCGGGCCGCCGACAATTGCTCCGCCGGATCGTCCGACTGGCTGATCATCGCCAGCGCGGAAGTCGACTGTCGCATGAGGTCCGGATCGACGCCCTCGACGGGCGCAAACACGGGCCACTCGCACTGCTTGCCCCGCAGGAACACCCAGTGGTGCAGCACGTCCGGCTGGTTCGGCTCCATCCGCAAACTTTCCGTCAGGCACGCCAGCGCATCGGCGTAACGCCGCTGGTTTTCATGGACGCGCCCGAGGTTGTTGAGCGCGGACAGCCGCAGCGGCCGTTGCTCGGGATGATCAGCCGACGCGTGCTCCACGACCCACGTCCATTCCGCGATCGCCGTGTCGAGCTCGTTGATGCGCTCACACATGACACCCAGATTGAAATGCGGATGAATGAAATCGGGCGCGAGCTCGATGGCCGTGTAGTGTGCCTTTTTCGCGGCCTCGATGTCATTGGCGTTGAAAAGCGCGACGCCAAGGTTGAAGTACACGAAATGATTGAACGGCGCGACGTTGCGCTCGAGCCAGGTCCGGTAAAGGACCGCCGCCAGCTCGAACTGCCGGTTCGCTTCGAGCGCGCCCGCGCGCTCGAAGAGACCCGTCATGTCGATCTTGCCGTGCCACGCGAGCAGAAGATCGGCAGCAAAATTTTCTTCAGACGAAACCATGACTTCACTCATACGCAATACCGTAAAGTACGGCAGTCCGCCGGACGGCTGCCCGTCAGCCGCCGCGCGGGCACGACGGCGCGCCGCCTCCTCGCCTGCCCGTGACGCGCGGCTGCCGCCACGTCACGCGTGGCCGGCAGTTTAACCTGCCAGTACTCACGCCTTGCCCGATGCCGGCGAGGCGGGATGGCGCCGGGAACCCCGGCGCCATGCAACGCGACTGATCAGAAGTGGAGCTGCTGGATCTGATCGGTCGTCATTGCCCCCACCTGCGCCGACGTCAGCGCATGCACCTGGGTCGTCGTGAACGCAGCCACCTGATCGGTCGTCAGGTTATGCACCTGGGCCGTCGTCAGCGCAATCACCTGGCTCGTCTTCAACGCCACGATCGACGCCGTGGACAGCGCCGCGGTCTGCGTCGTCGTCAGCGCCGCGAGGTCAGCCGTCGTCAGTGCCGCCACCTGCCCCGTCGTCAGCGCCTTGACCTGATCGGTCGACAGGCCGTTCTGTACCTGGGCCGTCGTCAGCGACGCGATCTGCGTGTAGCTCAGTGCTGCCGCCTGAGCCGTCGTCAGGTTCTGCAGCTGGTCCGTGCGCAGTGCCGCAACCTGATTCGTCTTCAGCGCGGCCACGTCAGCCGTCGTCAGCGCGCTCGATTGCGCCGTCGTCAGCGCCACGACGTCGGCCGTCGTCAACGCGGCCGCCTGCGCGGTCGTCAGCGCCTTGACCTGGTCGGTCGTCAGGCCGTTCTGCACCTGATTCGTCGTCAACGCAGCCACTTGCGCGGTCGTCAGCGCGCCGGCCTGCGCCGTGCTCAGGTTGGCGATCTGCGCCGTCGTCAGTGCCGCGACCTGCGTCGGCTTCAGCGCCGCGAAGGCGGCCGTCGTCAGCGCGTTCACCTGATCGGTCGTCAGCGACTTGACCTGATCGGTCGTCAGCGACGTCACCTGCGCGCTCGTCAGTGCCTTGACCTGGTCGGTCGTCAGGTTCTGCACCTGCGTCGTCGTCAACGCTGCGATCTGCGTCGCCTTCAGCGCCGCGACGTCGGCCGTCGTCAACGCCGACGCCTGCGCGGTCGTCAGCGCCGCGACGTCAGCCGCCGTCAGTGCCGCTGCCTGCCCCGTCGTCAGCGCCTTGACCTGATCGGTCGACAGGCCGTTCTGTACCTGGGCCGTCGTCAGCGATGCGATCTGCGTGTAGCTCAGTGCTGCCGCCTGAGCCGTCGTCAGGTTCTGCAGTTGGTCCGTGCGCAGTGCCGCAACCTGATTCGTCTTCAGCGCGGCCACGTCAGCCGTCGTCAGCGCGCTCGATTGCGCCGTCGTCAACGCGGCGACCTGCGCGGTCGTCAACGACGCCGCCTGTGCGGTCGTCAGCGCCTTGACCTGGTCGGTCGTCAGGCCGTTCTGCACCTGATTCGTCGTCAACGCAGCCACTTGCGCGGTCGTCAGCGCGCCGGCCTGCGCCGTGCTCAGGTTGGCGATCTGCGCCGTCGTCAGTGCCGCGACCTGCGTCGGCTTCAGCGCCGCGAAGGCGGTCGTCGTCAGCGCGTTCACCTGATCGGTCGTCAGCGACTTGACCTGATCGGTCGTCAGCGACGTCACCTGCGCGCTCGTCAGTGCCTTGACCTGGTCGGTCGTCAGGTTCTGCACCTGCGTCGTCGTCAACGCTGCGATCTGCGTCGCCTTCAGCGCCGCGACGTCGGCCGTCGTCAACGCCGACGCCTGCGCGGTCGTCAACGCCGCGACGTCAGCCGCCGTCAGTGCCGCTGCCTGCCCCGTCGTCAGCGCCTTGACCTGATCGCTCGACAGGCCGTTCTGCACCTGAGCCGTCGTCAGCGCCGCCACCTGCGCGCTCGTCAGCGCACCTTCCTGCGCCGCGCTCAGATTGGCGATCTGCGCCGTCGTCAGTGCCGCGACCTGCGTCGGCTTCAGCGCCGCGAAGGCGGCCGTCGTCAGCGCGTTCACCTGGTCGGTCGTCAGCGCCGCGACTTGCGCCGTCGTCAGCGCGCCCGCCTGCGCGGTCGTCAGCGCCTTGACCTGATCGGTCGTCAGGTTCTGCACCTGCGTCGTCGTCAGCGCGACGATCTGGGGCGTTTTCAGCGCCGCGATGTTCGCCGTCGACAGCGCCGTGACTTGCGCCGTCGACAGCGCCGTTACGTCAGCGGCCGTCAGCGCCGCGGCCTGTGCGGTCGTCAGCGCCTTGACCTGATCGGTCGTCAGGCCGTTCTGCACCTGACTCGTCGTCAGCGCGGCCACCTGCGCGGTCGTCAATGCACCTTCCTGCGCCGCGCTCAGATTGGTGATCTGCGTCGTCGTCAGCGCCGCGACCTGCGTCGGCTTGAGCGCCGCGAACGCGGCCGTCGTCAGCGCGTTCACCTGGTCCGTCGTCAGCGCCGCCACTTGCGCCGTCGTCAACGACTGCGCCTGCGCGGTCGTCAGCGCCTTGACCTGATCGGTCGTCAGGTTCTGCACCTGGGCCGTCGTCAGCGCCACAATCTGGCCCGTCTTCAGCGCCGCCACGGCGGACGTCGTCAGTGCGGTCGCTTGCGCGGTGGACAACGCCGTCACGTCAGCCGCCGTCAGCGCCGCGGCTTGCGCGGTCGTCAGCGCCTTGACCTGATCGGTCGTCAAGCCGTTTTTCACCTGCGCGGTCGTCAATGCCGCGACCTGGGCGGTCGTCAGCGCGCCTTCCTGCGCCGCGCTCAGGTTGGTGATCTGCGTCGTCGTCAGCGCCGCCACCTGCGTCGGCTTCAGCGCGGCGAATGCGGCCGTCGTCAGTGCGTTCACCTGGTCCGTGCTCAGCGCCGCGATCTGCGCCGTGGTCATGGCCGACGCCTGCGCCGTCGTCAGCGCCTTGACCTGATCGGTCGACAGGCCGTTCTGCACCTGCGCCGTCGTCAGCGCGGCGATTTGCGTGCTCGTCAGCGCCGCAGCCTGAGCAGTCGTCAGGTTCTGCACCTGGGCCGTCGTCAGCGCCGCAATCTGAGTCGCTTTCAACGCGACCACATCGGCCGTCGTCAGCGCGCTCGACTGCGCCGTCGTCAGCGCGGCGACCTGCGCCGTCGTCAACGCCGCGGCCTGCGCCGTCGTCAGCGCCTTGACCTGGTCGGTCGTCAGGCCGTTCTGCACCTGATTCGTCGTCAGCGCCGCCACCTGCGCGCTCGTCAGCGCACCTTCCTGCGCCGCGCTCAGATTGGCGATCTGCGCCGTCGTCAGTGCCGCGACCTGCGTCGGCTTCAGCGCCGCGAACGCGGCCGTCGTCAGCGCATTCACCTGATCGGTCGTCAGCGCCGCCACTTGCGCCGTCGTCAGCGAGGCCGCCTGCGCGGTCGTCAGCGCCTTGACCTGATCGGTCGTCAGTTTCTGCACCTGCGTCGTCGTCAACGCAGCGACCTGGTTCGTCTTCAGCGCCGCGACATCGGCCGTCGTCAGCGCCGTGACTTGCGCCGTCGTCAGCACCGCGACGTCGGCCGTCGACAAGGCAGCGGCCTGCGCCGTCGTCAGCGCGTGAATCTGGTCCGTCGTGAGGCCGTTCTGTGCCTGGCTGGTCGTCAGCGCCGCCACTTGAGCGCTCGACAGCGCACCGGCCTGGGGCGCGCTCAGCTTCGAGAGTTGATCGGACGTGAGTGCTGCAATCTGGTTCGTCTTGAGCGCGGCAATGTCCGCCGTATTCAGCGAGCCGAGCTGGTCGGAGCCGAGAATCGCGACAGCCGTCGTGCTGAGGCTGACGACTGCCGACGTGGTCAGCGCAGCCACCGAGTCGGTCGTCAGCGCCTTGACCTGGTCCGTCGTCATTGCACCGATGTCAGTCCCTGTAAGCGCGTGCGCCTGCGCCGTCGTAAGCGCCGCGATTTGCGCCGTAGACATGCCCGTTACGATCGAAGTCATGCTTCATCCTTTCCAAGTTCGTTGTTCAGAAGCGGCATGTCCGAGACTGCCCCCCGTCAGCCGACGCTTTACTTTGATTTGGCCCTATCCTGCACCCGACTGATTAACGACCATGGAGCGACAAACTTTAGATAGATCAGGCGATCGATCGCATGTCACCGGGACATGCGCGAGACGCTGCCGATGCAGCGGCAGGGTTTGAATGCGTTCTGAAAGATTTCACGAGCGCGTGACGGCCATTTCGCACCCGGCGTCGGCGGGTGGCTGCGCGCGCAATGGGCTTGCGTTGAAGTGAAGCGGCGGAAGCGTCTGGATCGCTCGCGCACGGGCTAGCGGCGCGGCGCAAGCTGCCGTATCAGTGACTCGCGCGCTGTCGATGCCCGAGCCAACCGGCGCGCGTTGCCCTCACGTTGCCCTGGTCAGGCACGCGAGATGAACGATCAAAAAAAGGGAATCGATACGAAGAATGCTCGATCAGGCTTGGTGCGCCCGGCTGGGATCGAACCAGCAACCCCTGCCTTCGGAGGGCAGTACTCTATCCATTGAGCTACGGGCGCATATGACAGTGACGACAGTGAAACGACCCCAATAAACTGGCCGCCCACCATTGACAAGACCGCAAGGATACCCGGTTTCCCAAAACGCGTCCACCTTGCCCGCCGAAACCCCGTCAGGCCCGCAATTCGTGCGGGTAAACACGCGCCTTCGCGCCGCTCGCCGTGATGTAAACGTTCCGTCTATAATCGTCCGGACTCATTGGATCGCCAGCCATTTTGCCGTTGCACCGCGCTCACAATTCCTAATCACGGAGACGAGGCAAGCATGAGCGAAGCACCCCACGAATCTCCCGTCAAAACCCCCGGGCAGCTGATTGCCGTCGTCATCGCCTCATTCGCGATTCCGATCGCCCTGATTGTCCTGTTTGCCACCTATGCCAACCATGCGTTCCGTTCGGGCGCGGGCACGGATGCGCTATCCGACGAACAGGTCGCCGCGCGGATCGCACCGCTCGCTAAAGTCGACGTGAAGGACGCCAATGCGCCCCGCACGTACAAGACCGGCGAGGAAGTCTACAAGGCCGTGTGCGTGACCTGTCACGGCACGGGCGCCGCCGGCGCGCCGAAGTTCGGCAACAAGGACGACTGGGCACCGCGCATCTCGCAGGGCTTCGACACGCTGCTGAAAACGGCGCTGTCGGGCAAGGGCGCGATGCCGCCGCGCGGCGGCACGAGCCCCGACGACGTCAGCGACTATGAAATCGCGCGTGCGATCGTTTACATGGCGAACAACGACGGCGCGAACTTCCCCGAGCCGGCTGCCCCGGCCGCCAACGCGGCCTCGGCGGCGAGCGGCGCGGCGGGTGCGGCAGGCGCCTCGGGCGCCGATGCATCGAACGCGCAGGCCGCCGCTGCAATGGCCGCGATCGCCGCGATTCCGAAGGCCGGCGAAAAGCCCGCGGCCGCGCCGACCAGCGCCGACGCCGCCTCCGCCGGCAAGGCGCTGTACACGCAGGTCTGCCAGGCGTGCCACGCGGCCGGCGTGCTCGGCGCGCCGAAGTTCGGCAGCAAGGAAGACTGGGCGCCGCGCCTGAAGGACTCGATGGATACCGTCTACAACTACGCGCTGCACGGCAAGGGCGCGATGCCGCCGAAGGGCGGGGCGAACGCGTCCGACGCCGACGTGAAGGCGGCCGTCGACTACATGGTCAACGCGTCGAAGTAACGCCTGCCGGCCAGAAAAAACCCCCGCGGCGCACACGCATCGCGGGGGTTTCGTTTATCCGGATCGCCCGGGCGCCAGGGCGCCGAAGCGCACCGCCTCACTTCTGCAACAGCGCCTTCAGGCTCGCGAGCCGGTCCTTCGGCGTCATCGGCGCTTCCTCCGGCGTCGGCGGCGGCGCTTCGTCGAGCCCCATCTCGGGAATGAAGCGCGACGGCTCGCACACGACCGTCTCGCGCGCCCGCTTGCGCTTCTTGCACCAGTTCAGGTGCAGGCTGCGCTGCGCGCGCGTGATCGCGACGTACATCAGGCGGCGCTCCTCCTCGATCCGCTCGTTGTCGATCGGGCCGTCGTCCTCGCTGCCGCCGCGGTGCGGCATGATGCCCTCCTCGACGCCGACCAGGAACACGTGCGGATACTCGAGCCCCTTCGACGCATGGACGGTCGACAGCCGCACGGCGTCCGGATCCTCGTCCTTGCCTTCGAGCATCGACATCAGCGCGACGGTCTGGATCAGGCCGAGCAGGTTCTTGCCGGTATCCGCAAGCCCGTCCGCGTTGTGGAAGCCGTCGGCCTCGCCGTCGACGGCTTCGGTCTCGGGCTTGGTGCCCTTGCGCTTCAGCCATTCGAGGAATTCGAGCACGTTCTGCCACTTCGACTGCGCCTGCCGCTCGTCGAACGCGTCGTACAGGTAGGCCTCGTAGTGGATGGCCTCCATCATGTCGTCGAGCACGACGGTCGCGGGCTCCTTGTCCGCGCGATCGGTCAGGCGCTGGATGAAGTCGCAGAACATCCTGAGCGGCTCGACCTGCCGCGCGGACAGCCGCGCCTCGATCCCGCCCATGTACACGGCCTCGAACAGCGACACCTTCGCCTGGCCCGCGAACGAGCCGAGCGCCTCGAGCGTCGTGTTGCCGATGCCGCGGCGCGGCGTCGTGACCGCGCGGATGAACGCGGGATCGTCGTCGGCGTTCGCAATCAGCCGCAGGTACGCGCACAGATCCTTGATCTCGGCCTTGTCGAAGAACGACTGGCCGCCCGACAGCACGTATGGAATCCGCTCGCGCCGCAGCACCTGCTCGAAGATCCGCGCCTGGAAGTTGCCGCGATACAGGATCGCGTAGTCGCGGAACTGCGCGCGCCGCTCGAATTTGTGCGCGGACAGCCGGAACACGACCGATTCGGCCTCATGCTCCTCGTCGTTGCACGGCGTGACGGTGATCGAGTCGCCCATCCCGTGCTCGGACCACAGCTTCTTCTCGAACAGCTTCGGGTTGTTCGCGATCACGTTGTTGGCAGCGGTCAGGATCCGCACCGTCGACCGGTAGTTCTGCTCGAGCTTGATCACGTGCAGCTTCGGGAAATCCTTGCCGAGCTGCGCGAGGTTCTCGAGCGTAGCGCCGCGCCAGCCGTAGATCGCCTGGTCGTCGTCGCCCACCGCCGTGAACGCGGCGCGCGGGCCGGCGAGCAGCTTCAGCAGCTCGTACTGGCACGCGTTGGTGTCCTGGTATTCGTCGATCAGCAGGTAGCGCAGCTTGTTCTGCCAGCGGTCGCGCACCTGCTCGTTCTTCGCGAACAGCTCGGCCGGCAGGCGGATCAGGTCGTCGAAGTCGACCGCCTGGTACGCATGCAGCGTCGCGACGTAGTTGCGGTAGACCAGCGCCGCCTGATGCTCGTCCTCGTTGGCCGCGATCGTCATCGCCTCCTCGGGCATGATCAGGCCGTTCTTCCACAGCGAGATGGTGCTCTGGATCTTGCGGATCAGGCCCTTGTCGGTGGTGCCGATCTGCTCCTGGATCATCCCGAAGCAGTCGTCCGAATCCATGATCGAGAACTGCGGCTTCAGGCCGACGTGCTCGGCCTCCTGGCGCAGGATCTGCACGCCGAGCGAGTGGAACGTACACACGGTGAGCTGGTTGACGGGCACCTTGCGGCCTTCCTTGCCGGGCGTGGTGAGCGTCTTGCCCTCGAGCAGCTTCGACACGCGCTCGCGCATTTCGGCGGCGGCCTTGTTCGTGAACGTGACGGCCGCGATGTGGCGCGGCTCGAAGCCTTTCGCTTCGATCAGGTGCGCGATCTTCTGCGTGATCACGCGGGTCTTGCCGCTGCCCGCGCCGGCGAGCACGAGGCAGGGACCGTCGAGGTAGCGCACCGCTTCGTTCTGAGCGGAGTTGAGGCCTGCGGACATGATGGCGGATGATGTTGCGGTTGACGGCGAACGCCGGGAGGATGCCGCGCGCGACGGGCCTGGAATGCAGGCGGACACGCGGGGCAGGACGCGCATGTTAACACGTCGGCGACGCGCTTTTCGGGAGCGCCGCCGGACGGGGCCGGGCGGGCAGGCGGTCGTTTCTCGGGCGGGCGTGTGCCGGCTTTTCGTGCGGGCAAGCTGCCGTTTCGCCTTCTTGTCGGGTTCTTTATCCAGTCCTCGCCGATCCTTGTCCGGACGGCCAATCCGGCCCCATCCACGGCCCGATCGGTCACAATGGGCGGCCGTCGCGGTGGCAAGCCCGCGGCGGGACGCGCCCCCAACGCCGCCCGCGGGGTCGATGCGCGCAGCGCCGGCGGCCCGACGCAAATTGCGGGCTGCGGCCGCGCGCATGCCGTGTCCTGCCGGGCATTTTGCCGAACGCGTCGGTGTGCGCCGCCGCGCCATGCCAAAATAGCCGGTCGTCCTCGCGCCCCAGCGGCGCGCCCTCTTTTCGTTTCGTACGCAGCCAGGGATTGCCATGTCGTCATTGCTCAGGATTGGTTTGATGGGTTTCGGTTTCGCCGGCGCGACGTTCCACGCGCCCGTGATCACCACGAGCGGCCGCACCGAGGTCGCCGCGATCGCGACGGGGCAACCCGATCGCGCGCGCGCCGCCTTTCCGGGCGCCCGCATCGTCCCCGATCTCGACACGCTGCTCGGCCTCGACGATATCGACTGCGTGGTGATCGCCACGCCGAACGACACGCACTTCGCGCTCGCGCGCCAGGTGCTCCAGGCCGGCCGCCACGTCGTCGTCGACAAGCCCGTCACGCTCACGGCCGACGAAGCGCTCGCGCTCGCGCGGCTCGCGAATGCGCGCAGCCGCCTGTTCGCACCGTTCCACAACCGCCGCTGGGACGGCGACTTCCTCACCGTGCGCCGCATCGTCGAATCCGGCGAACTCGGCCGGCTCACCTATTTCGCGTCGCACTTCGACCGCTTCCGGCCGACGCCGCGCACGCGCTGGCGCGAGGAGCCCGCACGCGGCGGCGGCCTGCTGCTCGATCTCGGCCCGCACCTGATCGATCAGGCGCTCGCGTTGTTCGGGCTGCCGGAAACGGTCAGCGCCACGGTCAAGACACGCCGCGACAACGGCACGGCGCCCGATTTCGTACACCTGCTGCTCGGTTATCCGGACAAGGACGTCGCGCTGCACGCGAGCGCGCTATCGGCGATCGAGCCCGCGCGCTTCACGCTGCACGGCACGCGCGGCAGCTACCAGAAGTTCGGGCTCGACACGCAGGAAGACCAGTTGAAGGCCGGCCTCACGCCGGATCACGTCGAGTTCGGCGGCGGCAACCCGCCCGGCGTGCTGCGCGTGCTCGACGGCGAGGTCGAGGTCGAGCGGCCGGTGCCGACGCTCGACGGGCAGTACGCGGAGTTCTATCGCGCGCTCGCCGCGTCGGTCCACGACGGCGCGCCGTTCCCGGTCACGCCGCAGGACGCCGTCGACGTGATGACGATCATCGAGCTCGCCGCGCAGAGCGAGCACGAAGGCCGCCGGGTACCGTTCGTGCGTCGTACCGTCTGACGGCCGCGGGCCGGGTCGTCGCCCCGGCCGCAGCCGCCACCTCGCGCCGCGCCCGGCTGCGCGCCCCCGTCAGCCGCCACGGCGCCACGATCCCGAACATTCCGTTACAAATGGTGCGGGAACGAAAGTCAGCGGTCGTCCGGTCTGACGCGTTTCTCAAAAAGTCGATCCGACACCAAACCGTCAGGAGAATGTGATGCAACGGTTGATTCGCGCAGCGGCATGCTGCGTCCTGGTTTCCTCGCTCGCGGCCTGCGTCGTGCAGCCGCAGCGGCCGGCCCGACAGGCGCCCCCGCCCCCGCCGCGGCCGAATCCGCAGGTCGTCGCGAACGATCGCCTGCAGGAGGTCCAGGGCCGGATCGACAACCTGCACCGCCGCATCGACGCGCGCGTGAACGGCGGCTACTACCCGCCGCCGTACGGCGCGCAGCTGCACCACCGCCTCGACGTGATCCGCCAGGAAGCGAACGACATGTCGGGCCAGCACAACGGCGGCCTGTCCGGCGACGAGCAGCGCGTGCTGAACCAGGAACTCGACACGGCCGCGCGCGCGATCGGCGAGTAATCCCGGCCATGCCGGCGCCCGCCGGTGCCGGCAGAAGCGGCGGCGCCGCACGCCGCCGCTTGTCGCGAAGCGACATTCTTTTGCTCAAATTGACAATGCCCACCCGCTCGCGTACAGTCGCCCGCACGCGTCGGGAGAGCGTGTGACCGCGTAGCAGCAACGCCGGTCGCGCCGCCGAAGGGGCACACCCGCAAACTCTCAGGCAAAAGGACCGACCGCGTCGGGGAATCCCGTCCGCGCATTGCGCGGGCCGCACTCCCCGCACTCTGGAGAGCGGCAGTAGCCCGCAGCACATTGGCTGCGCGGGCAGGCTGCCCACCGAAGGGGCGCGCGTTCGCCGGCTCGTGGCCGCGGCGCAATCTCTCAGGTATCGAGGACAGAGGGGCATGTACCGGATCGTTTCGCAGGCCCCAAGGCCGCGACGGTCGGCACATGGCCGTTCTGACCCGCGCGCAAGCGCCTTGCCTGAGGCCTCGATGACTGCACTGAATCAAACCCCGCTCAACGCCGCGCACCGCGCGCTCAATGCCCGCATGGTCGACTTCGGCGGCTGGGACATGCCCGTCAACTACGGCTCGCAGATCGAAGAACACGAAGCCGTGCGCACCGACGCCGGCATGTTCGACGTGTCGCACATGTGCGTCGTCGATTTCACCGGCAGCCGCGTGCGCGCGTTCTTCGAGCACGCGATCGCGAACAACGTCGGCAAGCTCAAGATCCCCGGCAAGGCGCTCTACTCGTGCCTGCTCAATCCGCAGGGCGGCGTCATCGACGACCTGATCGTCTATTACTTCACCGAAGACTTCTTCCGCGTCGTCGTCAACGCCGGCACGGCCGAGAAGGACATCGCGTGGTTCAACCAGCTCAACGAACAAGGCGGCTACGGCCTGACCATCGCGCCGCGCCGCGATTTCGCGATCGTCGCCGTTCAGGGCCCGAACGCCCGTGAAAAGGTCTGGACGACGGTGCCCGCCGCGCGCGCCGCGACCAGCGAGCTGAAGCCGTTCAACGCCGCGCAGGTCGCCGGCACGCCGTTCGGCGACCTCACCGTCGCGCGCACCGGCTACACGGGCGAAGACGGCTTCGAGGTGATCGCCCCGGCCGTGCACGTCGAAGCGCTGTGGAACGCGCTCCAGCAAAACGGCGTGCGCCCGTGCGGGCTCGGCGCGCGCGACACGCTGCGCCTCGAGGCCGGCATGAACCTGTACGGCCAGGACATGGACGACACCGTGTCCCCGCTCGACGCGGGCCTCGCATGGACGGTCGACCTGTCGGCGCCGCGCGAGTTCGTCGGCCGCGCCGCGCTCGAGGCAAACGGCACGCGCGCCGCGTTCGTCGGCCTGATCCTGCAGAAGGAAAACGGCAAGGCAGGCGGCGTGCTGCGCGCGCACCAGAAGGTCGTCACGCCGCACGGCGAAGGCGAGATCACGAGCGGCACGTTCTCGCCGTCGATGCAGGAGTCGATCGCATTCGCGCGCGTGCCGGCGGCCGTCCAGGTCGGCGACACGGTCCATGTGCAGATTCGAGACAAGCAACTTCCCGCGCGCGTGGTAAAACTGCCGTTCGTGCGCAACGGCAAGGTCCTCGCTGCGTAACGACCGGGAGGCGACCGGGAGGCCGCCTGCCGCGAAGCCGGGAAATGGCGCCCGGCGCAACCACACCCGGCGCGCCCCGGCGGCGCGCCAGCATAACGAACACACCCTTTTATCCAGGAGCATCCGATGAGCAACGTCCCGGCCGATCTGAAGTACACCGACGAACACGAGTGGGTCCGCACCGAAGCCGACGGCACGCTGACGGTCGGCATCACCGATCACGCGCAGAGCACGCTCGGCGACATCGTCTTCCTCGAGCTGCCGCAAGTCGGCAAGTCGGTGAACGCGGGCGACGCCGTCGGCGTCGTCGAATCGGTGAAGGCGGCATCCGACATCTACTCGCCGGTGTCCGGCGAAGTCGTCGCCATCAACGAAGAAGCCGCCGACTCGCCGGAAGAAGTGAACAGCGACGCATACGGCGTGTGGCTCTTCAAGATCAAGCTCGCGGCCGGCGCGTCGACCGACAAGCTGATCGACGCTGACGCCTACAGCAAGCTGATCGACTAATTTTCCTTACCCGAACCGCGCGGGGCCGGCCTCGGCCCGCGCGGGACCAGAGTCACGCCATGAAGCTCGAACACCCGGACCGCCTGATGAACCGCACGCCCCTCTCGCTCGCCGCGCTCGAAACGCACGACGCGTTCGCAGAACGCCACATCGGCCCCGATGCCGCCAGCCAGCAGGCCATGCTCGACACGCTCGGCTTCGCGTCGCGCGCCGCCCTGATCGACGCCGTGATCCCGGCCTCGATCCGCCGCGCCGAAACGCTGCCGCTCGGCCCGTTCGCGCAACCGAAGAGCGAGGCCGAAGCCCTCGCCGCGCTGCGCGCCCTCGCGGACAAGAACCAGGTGTTCCGCTCGTATATCGGCCAGGGCTATTACGACTCGCACACGCCGGCCGTAATCCTGCGCAACGTGCTCGAAAACCCGGCGTGGTACACGGCCTACACGCCGTACCAGCCCGAAATTTCCCAGGGTCGTCTCGAGGCGCTCCTGAACTTCCAGCAGATGGTCGCCGACCTCACGGGCCTCGCGATCTCGAACGCCTCGCTGCTGGACGAAGCAACCGCCGCGGCCGAAGCGATGACGCTGCTGCAGCGCACCGGCAAGCCGGCGTCGAACGTGTTCTACGTCGCCGACGACGTGCTGCCGCAGACGCTCGAAGTGATCCGCACGCGCGCGCTGCCGATTGGCATCGAGGTCAAGACGGGCCCGGCGGCCGACGCCGCGCAGGCGAACGCGTTCGGCGTGCTGCTCCAGTACCCGGGCGTGTACGGCGACGTGCGCGACTACCGCGCGCTCACTGAAGCGATCCACGCGGCCGGCGGCCATGTGGTCGTCGCGGCCGACCTGCTCGCACTGACCGTGCTGACGCCGCCCGGCGAATGGGGCGCGGACGTCGCGGTCGGCAACACGCAGCGCTTCGGCGTGCCGATGGGCTTCGGCGGCCCGCACGCCGCTTACATGGCCGTGCGTGACGAATTCAAGCGCCAGATGCCGGGCCGCCTGGTCGGCGTGACCGTCGACGCGCAGGGCAAGCCCGCGCTGCGCCTCGCGCTGCAGACGCGCGAACAGCACATCCGCCGCGAGAAGGCGACGTCGAACGTGTGTACCGCGCAGGCGCTGCTCGCGATCATGGCGAGCATGTACGCGGTCTACCACGGCCCGCACGGCCTGAAGACGATCGCGCTGCGCGTGAACCGCATCGCGGCGCTGTTCGCCGCCGGCGTGAAGCAGCTCGGCTTCGCGACCGTCAACGACACGTTCTTCGACACGCTGACGATCGATACCGGCGCGCGCACCGCGCAGGTCCACGAATTCGCGACGGCCAAGCGCATCAACCTGCGTCGCGTGAGCGACACGCAAGTCGGCGTGTCGGTCGACGAAACGACGACCCGCGACGACCTCGCCGATCTCCTCGCCGTGTTCGCGCAGGCCGCGGGCGGCACCGCGCCGGCCGTGGACGCGCTGGACGCGGGCCTCGGCGGCGTCGCCGTGCTGCCGGCCGGCCTCGAGCGCACGAGCGCGTACCTGACGCACCACGTGTTCAACCGCCACCATTCCGAAACCGAAATGCTGCGCTACCTGCGCAGCCTGTCGGACAAGGATCTCGCGCTCGACCGCTCGATGATCCCGCTCGGTTCGTGCACGATGAAGCTGAACGCGACGTCGGAAATGCTGCCGGTCACGTGGCCCGAATTCGGCCGGATCCATCCGTTCGCACCGGCCGAGCAGACCGTCGGCTACCGCGAGATGATCGACCAGCTCGAGCAGATGCTCGTCGCCGCGACCGGCTATGCGGCCGTGTCGCTGCAGCCGAACGCCGGCTCGCAGGGCGAATACGCGGGCCTCTTGATCATCCACGCATACCACGCATCGCGCGGCGAAGCGCATCGCGACGTGTGCCTGATCCCGGCCTCCGCGCACGGCACGAACCCGGCGTCGGCGCACATGGCCGGCATGAAGGTCGTGGTGGTCGCGTGCGACGCGCAGGGCAACGTCGACATCGCCGACCTGAAGGCGAAGGCCGAGCAGCACGCGAACGACCTCGCGGCGATCATGATCACGTATCCGTCGACGCACGGCGTGTTCGAGCAGAACGTCCGCGAGATCTGCGAGATCGTGCATGCGCACGGCGGCCAGGTGTACGTCGACGGCGCGAACATGAACGCGATGGTCGGCCTGACCGCGCCGGGCCAGTTCGGCGGCGACGTGTCGCACCTGAACCTGCACAAGACCTTCTGCATCCCGCACGGCGGCGGCGGCCCGGGCGTCGGCCCGGTCGCGGTCGGCGCGCACCTCGCGAAGTTCCTGCCGAACCAGCGTTCGACCGGCTACGCGCGTGCGGAAGACGGCATCGGCGCGGTGTCGGCCGCGCCGTACGGCTCGGCGTCGATCCTGCCGATCTCGTGGATGTACATCGCGATGATGGGCGCGAAGAACCTGACCGCCGCGACGGAAACCGCGATCCTCAACGCGAACTACATCGCGAAGCGCCTCGCGCCGCACTATCCGGTGCTGTATTCGGGCCCGGGCGGGCTGGTCGCGCACGAGTGCATTCTCGACCTGCGTCCGCTCAAGGAAACGAGCGGCATCAGCGTCGACGACGTCGCGAAGCGCCTGATGGACTACGGCTTCCATGCGCCGACGATGAGCTTCCCGGTGCCGGGCACGCTGATGGTCGAGCCGACGGAATCGGAATCGCAGGAAGAACTCGATCGCTTCATCGCCGCGATGATCGCGATCCGCGAGGAAATCCGTGCCGTCGAGGAAGGCCGCGCCGACCGCGAGGACAACCCGCTGCGTCACGCGCCGCACACGGCAGCCGTCGTCACCGCGAACGAATGGCCGCACGCGTACTCGCGCGAGCAGGCGGCGTACCCGGTCGCGTCGCTCGGCACGAACAAGTACTGGCCGCCGGTCGGCCGTGCGGACAACGCCTACGGCGACCGCAACCTGTTCTGCTCGTGCGTGCCGGTGTCGGACTACGCATAACGCTCGCCGCGCTCCGGAGTCCGGCCGTGACCACACCGCACGCAACCCTCGGTTGCGTGCGGTTTTTGCGTCCGCTGCCTGCCCGATCGATTCACGCTTGCCCGCCAATCCGGCTAACATCACACGCGATCCAGCCAATCAAGGAGTTCCGCATGGTGCGTCCGATGTTTCCGGGCCAGGGTGCCACGCAGGAGCGGCCGCGCACGCGCCGCGTCGTGCCGCTGCTCGTCGCGTCGCTGTCGTTGGCCGCCGCCGGCCTCGGCACGGCCGGCAGCGCGCGCGCGGCGATGAATTTCTGCGCGGCGCCCGCGTTGCAGGCGAGCGAGACGACGCAGGCCGAGCCGGGCGTGCAGGCATTGATCCGCAGCGTCGACGCGCGCATCGGCGAGCAGCCGAAGGCAATGGCGCGCGTGCACACCGAGGGCACGCTGCCGCACGAAGGCATCTACGACCAGAGCGCCGACGCGCTGAAGGACATGGAGCTGATGCGCGACGCCGCGCTCGCGTGGCGCGTGACGAACGCGCCGCGCTATCTGCAGCTCGTCGACCGCTTCCTGTCCGCGTGGGTGTCGACCTATCAGCCGGGCTTCAACCCGATCGACGAGACGCGCTTCGACAGCCTGATCGTCGCGTACGACATGACGGCGAGCGCGCTGCCGGTCAAGACGCGTAACGCGACGGCGGCGTTCATCGCGAAGCTCGGCGCCGGTTACGTCGCGCAGATCGACGCGCAGAAGCGCCCGCTCGCCGGCACCTGGCGCAACAACTGGCAGAGCCACCGGATCAAGCTGATCGCGCTGTCCGCGTTCACGCTCGGCGACCGCAAGATGATGAACGCCGCGCAGCGGCTGTTCGTCGAGCATCTCGCCGACAACATCGGCCCGGACGGCAAGACCTGGGATTTCGAGGAACGCGATGCGCTGCATTACGCGGTGTACGACTTGCAACCGCTGGTGACGGCCGCGCTCGCCGCGCGCCGCTTCAACCGCAACTGGCTGCGCGAGCACGGCGCGAACGGCGCGACGCTCGCGGCCGCGCTCGACTGGCTCGTGCCGTACGCGCTCGGCGAGAAAACGCACGAGGAATTCGTGAATTCGCCCGTGCCGTTCGACGCGAAGCGCCGCGAGGCCGGCTTGCCGGGTTATACGGGGCAGTGGGACCCGAAAAACGCCACCGAACTCTTTCATCTGGCCGCGCGTCTCGACGGGCGCTATGCGCGCGTCGCGCGGCAACTCTCCCCCATGCCGCCCGCATGGCTCGCCGCGTGCCTGCCATTGCAGGCGCGCTAGCATTATTCTTAAAGCAAGGCAGGTATCAAGATGGCAGTCAGCGTGTTTGACCTCTTCAAGATCGGCATCGGCCCGTCCAGTTCGCATACGGTCGGACCGATGCGCGCGGCGCTGATGTTCGTGCAGGGCCTCGAGCGCGACGGGATGCTCGACGCGACGGCCAGTGTGAAGGTCGAGCTGTACGGCTCGCTCGGCGCGACGGGCAAGGGCCACGGCACCGACCGCGGCGTGATGCTCGGCCTGCTCGGCGACGCGCCCGACACCGTCGATCCCGAGACGATCGACGCGCGTCTGGAAGACGTCCGCAAGTCGAAGAAGCTCGCGCTGCTCGGCACGCATCCGGTGCCGTTCGTGCTGAAGGAGAACATCGCGTTCTACCGGCAGGCGCTGCCCGAACACCCGAACGGCATGAAGCTGCGCGCGTCCGACGCGAACGGCGACGTGCTGGTCGAGCGCACCTACCTGTCCGTCGGCGGCGGCTTCGTCGTGACGGCCGGTGCGCCGAACACGAAGGTGCTGAGCGCGGCCGAGCAGATGACGCATCCGTTCCGCACCGGCGCCGAGCTGCTCGCGCTGACCGAGTCGACCGGCAAGTCGATCGCGCAGCTGATGTGGGAAAACGAGCGCGCGTGGCACACCGAGGAAGAGACGCGCGACGGGCTGCTGAAGATCTGGGCCGTGATGCAGTCGTGCGTGTCGCGCGGCTGCGGGATCGGCAACCCGGAAGCCGACGGGAACCTGCCCGGCCCATTCCAGGTCAAGCGCCGTGCGCCGCAGCTGTATCGCGCGCTGACTGGCAATCCCGAGCGTGCGCTGCAGGATCCGCTGTCGATGGTCGACTGGATCAACCTGTATGCGATCGCGGTCAACGAGGAAAACGCGGCCGGCGGCCGCGTCGTCACCGCGCCGACCAACGGCGCAGCCGGCATCATCCCGGCCGTGCTGCACTACTACACGCGCTTCTCGCCGGGCGCGAACGAACAGGGCGTGATCGACTTCCTGCTGACCGCCGCCGCGATCGGCATTCTGTACAAGCTCAACGCGTCGATTTCGGGTGCGGAAGTGGGCTGCCAGGGCGAAGTCGGCGTCGCGTGCTCGATGGCGGCCGGCGCGCTCGCGGCCGTGCTCGGCGGCACGCCGCGCCAGGTCGAGAACGCGGCCGAGATCGGGATGGAGCACAACCTCGGCCTCACCTGCGACCCGGTCGGCGGGATGGTGCAGATCCCGTGCATCGAGCGCAACGCGATGGCGTCGGTGAAGGCCGTCAACGCGGCGCGCATGGCGCTGCGCGGCGACGGCTCGCACTACGTGTCGCTCGACTCGGTGATCAAGACGATGCGCGAGACGGGCGCCGACATGAAGACGAAATACAAGGAAACGTCGCGCGGCGGGCTGGCGGTGAATATCGTCGAGTGCTGATGCAGGGTCCGGCGGTCATGCGTGTGGATCGATATCCCGCATGACCGTCGGACACAATCACCGCCATCAATCGTTCAGCCAGTTCTCCAGCCGCAATCCCGGATAGCTGACGAAATCCCGCTCGTTGTTGGTCACGAGCGCGACATCGAGCGACACCGCGTGCGCGGCGATCAGCTTGTCGAGATGATCCTTCTTCCGCTCGCGGGTTGCGTCGCGGACCGGACCATACGCTTGCGCCGCCGCGACGTCGAACGGAGCAACGGGGATATCGTCGATCAGCGCGGCGAGATGGCGACGCTCCCGCGCAGGATTCGCACATGCGGCGACGCCGTACTCGAGCTCGGCATACGTGATCGCCGACATCACCACATCTCCCGTGTAGCACTGCGCAAATCGTTTCGCGACTTGCTCAGGCTGGTTCTTCATCAGATAGATGCACATGTTGGTGTCGAGCATGTAGCGCGGCATTACAGCTCCTCGCGATCGACCTGCTCCTGGTCGCCGCGCCCTTCGGCCATGAAATCCGGCCCGAATTTCGCGAATTTCTCGAGTACGCGGGTCAACGGCCGCCGTATCGGTCGAATACGGATTTCGTCACCGATACGCTCGATTTCCAGTTCGATATCGCTGCGCTCGTAGGCGAGGTCGGCAGGAATTCGCACGGCCTGCGAGTTGCCGTTCCGAAATACCTTCGTCGTGTGCATGTCGATCTCCGCATGGATGTACATGGGATGTACATTATCCGATGCGGTCTGCGATGTAAATCCATGTGTGTACATAACATGCGTTCCCTTGAAATCCTTCATCCGCCGCTCGACGCCGACTTGCGGATATCGGGCATCACGGCCACTGCCGTCGCGCATGCAGCACGCGGAGGATCTCGACGATCCCCTCAGCCGGTCTGATGCGATACACGAGCACGTAGTTCGGCGCGACCACCAGTTCGCGCGTGCCGGCCACTCGCCCTTGCCGATACAGCTCTGCACGGGCCGGCAACGTGGCGGCCCTTTGTTCCAGCAGTTCGTCGAGTTCGATTGCGGCCTGCGGGTCGTCCTCGCCGATGTAGTCCATGATCGCGGCGCGATCCTCGTACGCCTTCGGATTCCAGTGCAGCGCGAAGGTCAAGAAGCATCCCCTCGCCTGCCCGCGAGCCGTTCACGCAGCGCCGCACGGCGCGACGCGAAGTCGGCGCTCACCTCCGCGTCGGGAATCGGCGCGCGCGGATCGTCCAGCGCCTGCTGCACCTGCTCGCGAAACCAGCGATCGTGGGCCGCTGCCTCGTGTGCCGCCCTCATCGCGGCCGCCCGATCGGGCCGGGTCGCCCGGCCGGCCGCATCCGGGTCGAACTCCGACGCATCCACATCGAAACGGCTGATGCCGATGTCGCGCAGAAAGCCGACCAGCGTTTCAAAGCGGCGAAACACCCGCACGTCGCCGCGTTTGGCCGACAGAAAGCGCTCGTTCGTGCCGCAACGAGCCGAGATCGTCCAGCCGCTGCCGCAGCCAACTACACGGGCCGCGTGCACGGCGCCGGCTTCGACCAGTTCCGTCAGCGTCTTTTGATCGATCGTTTCGGTTGCCATGGTGATCCTCGATCCAGTTAACCATCCGTTGGCCAAAATTTTACTATTGAATGGCATCCCACTTTATTATTGCTTGGGGTTCGATTTCCCTGCCGGGACAAGCATTCATCCCGACTCCCCATCGTGTCCACTTTTCACTCTTGGCCCAGCGCGCACAAGCTGGCCGTTCGGCGAGCCGCACCGGCGAACGTGCAACATCCACGCCCCGAGCTCCCCGCGTTCCGACACTTTTCACCGGCCAGCGTGCCGGCGCCCCGACAACAGGCGTAATCTGTACATCCCGCTACCCAGGGAGACGGCAGCCCATGTCGCATTCCAAGGATCTCGAGCCGCGCGCCACCACCGGCGCGCGACTGCTCGTCGATGCGTTGCTCGCCAATCACGTCGAACGCGTGTTCTGCGTGCCGGGCGAGAGCTTTCTCGCCGTACTCGATGCGCTGGCGGACGACACCGCGCGGATCCAGACGGTCGTCTGCCGCCACGAAGCGGCGGCCGCGAACATGGCGGAAGCGGTCGGCAAGCTGACCGGCCGCCCCGGCATCGCGTTCGTCACGCGCGGGCCCGGCGCGACCCACGCGTCGATCGGCGTGCACACCGCGTTCCAGGATTCGACGCCGATGATCCTGTTCGTCGGCCAGTGCGCGCGCGAGCACCTCGACCGCGAAGCCTTCCAGGAAATCGACTACCGCCGGATGTTCGGCCAGATGGCGAAATGGGTCGCGCAGATCGACGACCCGCGCCGCATTCCCGAATACCTGAGCCATGCATTCCACGTCGCGACGTCCGGCCGGCCCGGCCCGGTCGTGCTCGCGCTGCCCGAGGACGTGCTGTCCGACGCGTGCGCGCCGCAGCCCGTCGTGCCGGCCGCGAAACGCGTCGCGGCGTCGCCGTCGGCCGCGCAGGTCGACGAGCTGCGCGAACGGCTCGCGCGCGCCGAGCGGCCGTTCGCGATCGTCGGCGGCAGCGGCTGGACGCCCGACGCCTGCGCGAACCTGCGCACCTTCGTCGAGCGCTGGCAACTGCCGGTCGCGTGCGCGTTCCGCTTCCAGGACACCTTCGACAACGCGCACCCGAACTACGCGGGCGACGTCGGCCTCGGGATCAATCCCGCGCTCGCCAAGCGGATCCGCGACGCCGACCTGCTGCTGGTGCTCGGCCCGCGTCTCGGCGAAGCGACGACGGGCGGCTACACGCTGCTCGACATCCCGAAGACGCGCCAGACGCTGATCCACGTGCACCAGGGCGCGGACGAGCTCGGCCGCGTGTATGCGGCCGACCTGCCGATCGTGTCCGGGATGCCGGAAATCGCGGCGCCGCTCGCGGCGCTCGAACCGCCGGCGCACCCCGCGTGGGCCGGCACAGCCGCCGACGCGCACCGCGCGTACCGCGAATGGCACGCGCCGCTGCCGATGCCCGGCGACGTCCAGCTCGGCGACGTGATGGTGCAGTTGCGCGAGCGCCTGCCGCACGACGCGATCCTGACCAACGGCGCCGGCAACTACGCGATCTGGCTGCATCGCCACTTCGCGTACCGGCACTTTCGCTCGCAGCTCGCGCCGACCAGCGGCGCGATGGGCTACGGGCTGCCCGCCGCGCTCGCCGCGAAGTCGCTGTATCCGTCGCGGGCCGTCGTCGCGCTCGCCGGCGACGGCTGCTTCATGATGGCCGGCAACGAACTCGCGACCGCGATGCAGTACGGGCTGAACATCGTCGCCATCGTCGTCAACAACGGGCATTTCGGCACGATCCGCATGCATCAGGAGCGCAACTATCCCGGGCGCGTGCACGGCACCGGGCTCACGAACCCCGATTTCGCCGCGTATGCGCGCGCGTTCGGCGCGCATGGCGAGACGGTCGAGCGCACCGCCGACTTCGCGCCGGCACTGGAGCGCGCACTGACCTGCGGGCTGCCGGCGCTGATCGAGATCCGCATCCCGCAGGACGCCAGCACGCCGGCCGCGACGCTCGAGCAGATCCGCGAGCAGGGCCGCCGCGCGCGCGGCGCGTGACCATGGAAATGCGCGCCGCGCCGGCCAGCCTCGCGCTGTCGCGCGACGACGCGCTGACGCATCCGGGCACGCTGCTCGCGCCCGACGGCACGCTCGTCGCCCCCTACGACCTCGAGCACGGCGGCGCCGCCGCGGAGGATCACGTGCCGGCCGCGCTGGCGCTCGGCCTGCTGCACGCCGCCCACCGGCCGTTCCGGCTCGACTACGGCCGCACGGCGGACGTGTACGTGATCAACGGAATGGGCGTCGCGCTCGGCGACTCGGTGATCGGGCTGACCGCGCTCGCCGCGCTGCGCGCGATGCATCCCGGCCTGCGCTTCACGCTCTACCGGCCGGCCCGCGCGCCGCGCTACGTCGCCGCGCTGTATGCGCTCGCCGCCGACGTCGTCGCGCCGTCGCGTGCGCTGCCGTGCGCCGCCGACACACTGCCCGAGCACGCGCCGCGCATCGATCTCGGCAATCACCTGTACTGGCCCGCTTTCGCGCGACAGCCGATGATCGACTTCTTCCTCGACGCGCTCGGCACGGACCCGGCCACGGTGCCGGCCGCCGCGAAGCGCAATCGCTGGCTCGCGCGGCTGGCCCTGCCCGCCCTGCCGGCCGAATGGCGGCGGCCGTACGTGCTGTTCTGCCCGAGCGCGAGCACCGCGGTGCGCAGCGTGCCGCCGGCGCTGCGCGCGGCTTTCGTGGAGCGGCTCGCGCGGCGTTACGAGCTGCCGGTGGTCGGCTTCGGCCCCGTCGCGCATCCGGCCTATGTCGACGTGAGCCGCGACGCGGCCGATACCGCGCACTTCATTGCCTGGGTCAGGGGGGCGAGCGTGCTGTTCGCGCCCGACACGGCCGCGCTGCATCTCGCCGACGGTTTCGACGTGCCGACGCTCGGCTGTTTCACGACGATCGGCCCGGCGCTGCGCGTGCGCGACTATCCGCACTGCGTACCGGTCGCGCTCGATGTGCCGGACGCATTGCACGGGCTGCATCGCAGCGAGCGGCCGGACGACCTCGCGGCGGTCGAAGCCGCTTACCGGGCGATCGACTGGGATGCCTTGCCGTGGCCTGCGCCGCGCGAAGCGGCGGCTACCGCCGGATAGGGATGGAGAAAAGGGAGTCGCCCGGATGACCGGACGCACCGCGGCATCCGCGCGCCGCCGCCCGCCTCACCCGGCTGCCACCGTCACCGCCCGCTCGCGCAGCGTCTCCGACGGCCGCTTGCCGAACAGCCGCCGATAGTCGGTCGCGAACTGGCTCAGGTGCCAGAAGCCCCACGCCTCCGCGACGTCCTGCACGGAACCGGCCGCCCGCCCGCACAGGTCGCGCCGCGCACCGTTCAGCCGCAGCGTGCGCAGATAGGTCGCTGGCGCCATGCCGAGCACGTCCTGGAAACAGTACTGCAGCGTGCGCCGGCTCACGTGCAACTGCTCGCACAGCTCGGGCACGCCGACCGGGCGCGTGCGGTGTGCGAGCACGTACTCGCGCGCCTGCTCGACAATCCAGCGCCGTGTCGACGGGGCGCCGCCCGCCCCGTCGTCAGCCGGTTGCGCGCACGCGTCGAACAGCGCGGCCAGCACCTCGGCCTGCAGGTCGTCGCGCTGTGCGTCGGGCAGCGGCCCGCCCGCGGCCGCCGCGCCGTCGAGGCGGCCGCCGAGCAGCGCACACAGGCGCGCGAGCCGCATATCGCCGATCTGGATCACGCGCTGCGCGAACAGCCGCTCGTCGAGCGCACGGTGTTCGACTTCCTCCGCGTAGCGGCGCAGCACGTCGCCGCGCACGACCACGCCGTAGATCGAGAACTGCGCGGGTGTCAGCAATTCGAATTCGACGTTGCCGGGCCGGAACGCGAGCGCGCCGGGGCCGATGCGGCACGCATCGACCCGCGCGGTGCCGTCGCTCGTCAGCGGGATGCCGAACCAGTATGCGTCGCCGCGCACCTCGCACGCCTGCCGCAGCAGGTGACTCGTCGATTCGCGAAACAGCTTCATCGTGTCGAGCGGCAGCTCGGTCAGCGTGCCGACGAAGCGGCCGGCCGCGAGCTGGTCGTAGGTCTGCCGCCAGCCGATCAGGTTGCGCGCCTGCTCGTCGGCGTCGTGCGCGACGCTGACCACGGCCTGGCCGGCCAGCGCGTCGTCGCCCTGCGCGCTGCACCGCGTGTCCTCGGCCGTCGGCTCGGCCATGCACTCCACTCGTTGACCCATCATGTTCTCCTCACCCGCCCGGGACCACGTCCAACACGCAAGTCCCGTGCCGATCCGCGTTGTCCGGCGACAAGCCCGTCATTCAACGCCGTGCGGCCGATGCGCGCCATGCGGGCGCACCCGGAGGCGGCATGCCGCGCACCGCGCGGGTGCGGCATGCGTGCCGCCGGCCGCCCGGCGACGCGCTACGCGCCCGGCCGCAACCGCACGACCCGCGTGCCGCAATTGCCGTACGCCTGCGCGACCGCCAGTTCGACGATCGGACTGCCCGTCGGCCAGGGCGCCGCGTCCGCTTCCGGCAGATCGGTGCGCAACGTCGCGCGGCCGTTGATCCGGTAGCGGATGCCGCGCACGAAATCGATGAACAGCAGCCCGACGCCGCAGCCGTCGCACGCCAGCGCATCGAGCCGGTGGCCGCCGTGCGCCGGCAGCGCGAAGCGCAGCGTCTTCGTGTCGATCACGCGCACGACCGGCCATAGATCGCCGTTCGCGTCGCGCATGCCCTGCACGATGTCGCAGGTCATGCGCGCCGGGGCCGGGCCGCCGCTCGTCGTGCCGACGAACATGAACGGCTGCGATTCGACGAACTGGCGCACACCGATGCTCAGCCGCGTCGTCACGACGTCGCTCATCCGCTCGGCTTCGTCGGCGACGCCGAAGCGGTGATGCGCGTCGAGCTCGCCCGCGTGAAACACCGGGTGACGCGGATAGGATCCGGGCAGTTCTGACATGCTGGTTTCCGTCGGGGCCATCGGGGTGCGATACGGGCACGATACGGGCGCGAACGCGCACCGGCCGGTGCGAATGCCGACGCCCGTATCGAAGGTCGGAACACGAAAACGGCGAAGTGCCGGACGAACCGGCGCCAGCGCATTGCCGGCTTGCCGCGGACGCCGCCCGACGGCCGAAGGCCGAAGGCCGGACAGCCAGCGCCCGACCGCCGCACCTTCCACGGCAAGCCGGCACCGGACGCGTCGCCGCCGTCCGGCACCGGCCGCCGTACCGGGCAGCGTTGCGCTGCCGCCCGGCCGGCCCCGGCACTTCGCCCCCTGCTGCGGCGATCAGAAGAACCCGAGCGCTTCGGCCTGGTAGCTGACCAGCAGGCACTTCGTCTGCTGATAGTTCGACAGCGCCATCTTGTGCGTCTCACGGCCGATGCCGGACTGCTTGTAGCCGCCGAACGCCGCGTGCGCCGGGTACAGGTGGTAGCAGTTGGTCCACACGCGGCCGGCCTCGACCTCGCGGCCCATCCGGTACGCACGCGTGCCGTTGCGCGTCCACACGCCCGCGCCGAGCCCGTAGAACGTGTCGTTCGCGAGTTCGATCGCCTCCTGCTCGTCCTTGAACGTCATCACCGACGCGACCGGCCCGAAGATCTCTTCCTGGAACACGCGCATCTTGTTGTTGCCGAACAGCATCGTCGGCTTCACGTAATAGCCCGTGCCAAGGTCGGCGGCCGGTGCCGTGCGCTCGCCGCCCGTCAGGCATTGCGCGCCTTCGTCGCGGCCGATGTCGATGTACGACAGGATCTTGTCGAGCTGCTGCTGCGACGCCTGCGCGCCGATCATCGTCTGCAGGTCGAGCGGGTGGCCGCCCTTGATGCGCTCGACGCGCGCGACGGCCTTCTCGATGAAGCGTTCGTAGATCGATTCCTGGATCAGGATCCGCGACGGGCACGTGCACACTTCGCCCTGGTTGAGCGCGAACATCGCGAGGCCTTCGAGCGCCTTGTCGAGGAACGCGTCGTCCTGGTCGAGCACGTCGGCGAAGAAGATGTTCGGGCTCTTGCCGCCCAGTTCGACCGTCGACGGGATCAGGCTCTCGGCCGCCGCGCGCAGGATGTGCTTGCCGACCGGCGTGGAACCGGTGAACGCGATCTTCGCGATCCGCTTGCTGGTCGCGAGCGCCTCGCCCGCTTCCTTGCCGAAACCGCTGACGATGTTGATCGTGCCGGCCGGGAACAGGTCGCCGATCAGCTCCATCAGCACCAGCACCGACGCGGGCGTCTGCTCGGCCGGCTTCATCACCACGCAGCAGCCGGCCGCGAGCGCCGGTGCGAGCTTCCACGCGGCCATCAGCAGCGGGAAGTTCCACGGGATGATCTGGCCGACGACGCCGAGCGGCTCGTGGAAGTGATACGCGACGGTGTTGTCGTCGATCTCGGAAATGCCGCCTTCCTGCGCGCGGATGCAGCCCGCGAAATAGCGGAAGTGGTCGATCGCGAGCGGCAGGTCGGCCGCCATCGTCTCGCGCAGCGGCTTGCCGTTGTCGATCGTCTCGGCCACCGCGAGCAGCTTCAGGTTCTTTTCCATCCGGTCGGCGGCGGCGAGCAGCAGGTTCGCGCGCTCGGTGACCGACGTCTTGCCCCACTTGCGGCGCGCGGCGTGCGCGGCATCGAGTGCGACCTCGATGTCGTCGGCGCTGGAGCGCGGCACGCGGCAGAACGGCTTGCCGTTGATCGGCGACACGTTCTCGAAATACTCGCCCTTCACCGGCGGAACCCACTTGCCGCCGATGTAGTTGTCGTATTGCTGACGGTACGGGTATTCGACGTCGAGGCCCAGTTGTTTCAGGTCAAACGGGTTCATACATGTCTCCTGTTCATCGTGCTTGTGTGAATGCAGCGCCGGTTGGATCGCGCTGCACGGTTTACGCAACATGCGTGCCAAACCGGGCGAAAACGGAACAGGAGCGGTGCGTCCGGGCGCCCGCCGGGGACGATGCCGGCGCATCGAACACGAGTGTCCCGATTCTGAACACCGGGACGGCACAGCGGGTACGACGGGTGTTCGGATTTTTCACAGCGCAGATGCGCACGCACCGCCGCGCGCCACGCTCGCCGCATGGCATGTCGCTTGCGTGCGGAACGCGGATCCGCACGCATCGGCCACGCGCCGACCGAACCATGAACCAACCGGGCCCCTTGAGCGACGATGTCGTCGCGTTCATCCATGAACAGGCATTCCTGATCGTCGCGACCGCGAACGCGGCGGGCGACGCCGACTGCTCGTATCGCGGCCGGCAGCCGCGCGCGGACGGTTCGTTCGCCCCGCTCGTCGACCTGCCCGATCGCCGCACGCTCGTGCTGCCCGACTTCGCGGGCAACAACCTGTTCAACACGATCGGCAACCTGCTCGTGAATCCGGCGATCGCGCTGCTGTTCGTCGATTTCGTCCGGCAGACGACGTGGCTCGTGCAGGGGCGCGCGACGATCGACGAAGACGCGGGAAGCCGCGCGCAGCTGTGGCCGGATGCGCTGCGTTATGTGGTCGTTGACGTGGAAAGCGCGCACGCGCGGGCCGATGCGGAATTGCCGCCGCTCGTGCTGGCGTGAGGCGCCGCACCATGCCGTCGTTGCGGCGCGGCGCGCGTGCCTGGGCCGGTGAGGCGCTGCGGCCGCTTGCGCAAACGCGCCCGCTCACCGCACACTCACCGCCCGCTTGCTTCCACGCAAGCCGGTTCGGTCCGGCGACGCGCCCGCGCGTCGGTATGCGCCTGTTCGCCGTCATCGCCGCGCGCTTCCGCCACTGCCGGCCGTGCACCGAGAAACGCGAACACCACCACCGCACACAGCACCGTGACGACCGCGAGCCCGATCAGCAGCCGATCGAATGCATGCACATAGCTCGCGAGCAGCGCCGCACGACCGACGCCCGGCAACCCGGCCGCCGCACCGGCGAGATCGCCGGTCGCGAGGCGCGCGGCCGCCCGCAGCGTCGCGTCGGAGGTCCCCGCCGCCGCCTGCCGCAAATCGGCGTGCGCGAGGGTCGCCAGCACCGCGCCGGCGATCGCGAGCGCGATCCCCTCGCCCGCCACGCGCGTCGTGCTGAAGATCCCGGTCGCCATCCCCGCGCGCTCCTTCGGCACGACGCTGACCGACAGCCCGTCCATCAGCCCCCACGGCATGCCGGCCCCGATGCCGATCGCGAGCATCGGCGCGATCGCCGCCGGCCCCGCGCCGCCGCGCAGCGCGACGCCCAGCCATACGAGGCCCGCCGCCGCGAGCAGGAGCCCGAGCCCCGAGATCACGCCGGCCGACAGCCAGCGCGTGAGCGTCGCCGCGACGAGCGGCACGACGAGCATCGGCGCGGAGATCGCGAGCATCAGCCAGCCCGCGTCGATTTCGCTGAAACCGTCGATGCCGATGAAGCGCAGCGGCAGCACGACGAGCAGCACGATGTAACAGCAGCAGGTCGACACCGGCAGCACCTGCACGCCGACGAAGCGCGGAATCCGGAACAGCGAGAGGTCGAGCATCGGCCGCGCGACGCGCGTCTCGATCGCGACGAATGCGCACGCGCCGAGCACCGCGCCCGCCAGCAGCACAACGACGAGCGGATGCGTCCAGCCGCGCGCGGGTGCCTCGATCACGCCGAACGTGAACAGCGTGAGCGCGGCGGTGAACGCTGCGGTGCCGGGCCAGTCGAGCCCCGTCGCGTGCGGATCGCGCGACTCGTGCATGCGCGGCAGCCCGAACCCGAGCGACGAGGCGCCCGCCGCCGCGCCCGTGACGAAGATCGCACGCCAGCCACCGTGCGCGATCAGCCAGCCGGCGAGCACCGGCCCGAACGCGAGCCCGATGCCGAAGGTCGTGCCGAGCAGGCTGAACGCACGCGTGCGCGCCGCGCCGTCGAACTCCTGCGCCAGCGCGGCCGTGCCGCCCGCGAGCGCCGCGGCCGCCGCGAGCCCTTGCGCGGCGCGCAGCAGGTCGACCGCGAGCATCGACGGCGCGAACGCGAGCGCAACCGACATCAGCGTGAAGCCGCCGACGCCGATCGCGAACACGCGCTTGCGGCCGAACTGGTCGGCCAGCGCGCCAGCCGCCATCAGGAAACTGCCGAACGCGAGCATGAACGCGTTGGTGATCCAGTTCATCGCGACCGGGCCGCCGTGCAGGTCGCGGCCGATCGCGGGCGTCGCGACCGCGCCGCCCGAAAACGACAGCGGCAGCGCGACGGCGGCCATGCAGACGGCGGCCAGCACCCACGCGCGCCGGCGTGCCGACGTGGCTGAATCGGCTGAAAACGGGTGATCCATCATTGCTCCTCGAAAAGCCGGCGCGGATGCGCCTCAAGCGCGATCAAGGATAATTTCGATTCAATCACCGAAAAACAATGCGTTGCTCCGTATATAACGGACTAAAATTCCTCAATTCACCGCATCGCATCCGCTCGCCCGCCTACGTCGATGGAAAACCTGAACGGCATCGCCGCCTTCGTCCGCACCGCCGAAGCGCTCAGCTTCGTCGCGGCCGGCCGCGCGCTCGGCATCTCGGCGTCCGCCGTCGGCAAGACGATCGCACGGCTCGAGCAGTCGCTCGGCGTGCGCCTGTTCAACCGCACGACGCGGCGCGTCACGCTGACCGACGAAGGGCGCCATTTCTACGAACGCTGCCAGCGGATCCTCGAGGATTTTCGCGACGCGGAGGCGACCGTGACGGCCGCCGCGCAGCACCCGCGCGGCAAGCTGCGCGTGAGCCTGCCGGTGATCGGCTACCGGTTCCTGCTGCCGGTGCTGCCCGAATTCAGGCAGCGCTATCCGGACGTCGAGCTCGACCTGGATTTCAACGACCGGATGGTCGATGTCGTCGAAGGCGGCTTCGACGCGGTGATCCGCAGCGGCCCGCTGTCGGACTCGAGCCTGATGTCGCGGCGGCTCGGCCCGTTCGCGTTCGTGCTGTGCGCGACGCCCGCGTATCTCGCGCAGGCCGGCACGCCGCGGGCGCCGCGCGATCTCGAAGCGCACGATTGCGTGCGCTACTGTTTCCCGACCACCGGCAAGCTGCAGGACTGGGCGCTCGCCGCCGACGACGGCACGCCGCTGAAGCTGCACACCGCGATGACCTGCAACAACATGGAAGCGCTGCGCGGCGCGGTGATGGCGGGGCTCGGCATCGGCTACATGCCCGATTTCCTCGCGCGCGACGCGCTGGACACGGGCGCGCTCGTCACGGTGCTCGACGACTACCGGATCGCGCCGGGGCAGTTCTCGATCGTGTGGCCGTCGAGCCGGCAGCTGTCGCCGAAGCTGCGCGTGTTCGTCGACTTCCTGTGCGAGCGGCTGTTCAAGTAGACGGACGGCGCAGTCGCGTCATCAATCCGCATCAATCCGGGCCGATCCGAATCAATCCGCGCCGATCCGCTCCGCTTCCGTCTGCGGCAACAACGCATCGCTGTCGTCCTTCAGCCCGACGCCCGTGAGGCCGAGCCGGCGCGCGTGCGTCATCAGGTAATGCAGCTTGTGCGCGGCCGCGGCGTGCGGCAGCCCTTCGGGCCGCACGTTCGAGATGCAGTTGCGCAGCGCGTCGTGACAGCCGACCTTCGGCGCCCAGGTCAGGTACACGCCGAGGCTGTCCGGCGAGCTGAGCCCCGGCCGTTCGCCGATCAGCATCGCGACGACCTGTGCGCGCAGCAGTTCGCCGATCTCGTCGCCGAGCGCGACGCGCGCCTGCGTCGCGACCACCACCGGGCCGATCCGCCAGCCGTCCGCTTCGAGCCGCGGGCACACGGCCTGCAGCAGCGGCAGCGCCTGCTTCGCGGCCGCGAACGCCGACAGCCCGTCGCCGACCACGAACACCACCTCCGGCGCGTCGTCGAGCGCCGCGCCGTAGCCGGCCAGCAGCGCGCGTCCGTCATCGGACAGCTTGCGGCCGAGATCGGGCCGGCGCAGGTAATGCTGGCGGTCGGGCGCCGCGCTCTGCACGCCGAGCGTCGCGAAGCCGGCCGCGTCGATCTCGCGGCGCAGCGCGTCCGCGTCGAGCGGCTGGTGCACCGCGTCGCGCGCCTGCGCGTGCGACAGGTTGAACGCGAGCAGCGGCGCGGTCGGCAGGCTGCTGCCCGCGCGGCCGAGCGCGATCCGCGCGTTCGTGAACGACTTCAGCTGCGCCCACGGGTTCTTTTCGACGGCGTCGCTCATGCCGAAATCCCCATCCAGTCGTTCGCGCCCGCGAGCAGCGGCACGCGCGCGCTCGCGGCGCGCAGCGCGCCGCGAGCGTCGGCGATCTCCATCGTCTCCAGCCATTCCTCGAACTCGGGCGCGCGGCGCAGGCCGAGCACCTCGCGCACGTAGAGCTGGTCGTGAAACGACGTGCTTTGATAGTTCAGCATCACGTCGTCCGCGCCCGGGATGCCCATGATGAAGTTGATGCCGGCCGCGCCCAGCAGCGTCAGCAGCGTGTCCATGTCGTCCTGGTCGGCTTCCGCGTGATTCGTGTAGCAGATGTCGCAGCCCATCGGCACGCCGAGCAGCTTGCCGCAGAAGTGATCCTCGAGCCCCGCGCGGATGATCTGCTTGCCGTCGTACAGGTATTCGGGCCCGATGAAGCCGACCACCGTGTTCACGAGGAACGGGTCGAACTTGCGCGCGACCGCATACGCGCGCACCTCGCAGGTCTGCTGGTCGACGCCGAAATGCGCGTTCGCCGACAGCGCGCTGCCTTGCCCCGTCTCGAAGTACATCAGGTTGTTGCCGACGGTGCCGCGCTTGAGCGACAACGCGGCCTCGCGCGCTTCGCCGAGCAGCGCGAGCGAGATCCCGAAGCTCGCGTTCGCCTTCTCGGTGCCCGCGATCGACTGGAACACCAGGTCGACCGGCGCGCCCTTCTCGATCGCCGCGATCGTGTTGGTCACGTGCGTGAGCACGCACGACTGCGTCGGCACGCCGTAGCGTTCGCGGAACCCGTCGATCATCGCGAGCAGCTTCACGATCGCCGCGAGGCTGTCGGTCGCCGGGTTGATGCCGATCATCGCGTCGCCGCAGCCGTACATCAGCCCGTCGAGCATCGACGCGGCAATGCCCTTCACGTCGTCGGTCGGATGGTTCGGCTGCAGCCGCACCGACATCCGGCCGGCCAGCCCGACCGTGTTGCGAAAGCGCGTGACGACGCGGCGCTTGCGCGCGGCCGCGATCAGGTCCTGGTTGCGCATCAGCTTCGACACGGCCGCGACCATCTCGGGCGTGAGGCCCGGCGCGATCCGTTCGAGCGCGGTGCCGTCGGCAGCCGGCGACAGCAGCCAGTTGCGGAAGTCGCCGACGGTGAGATGCGAGATCTCCGCGAACGCGGCCGCGTCGTGATCGTCGAGGATCAGGCGCGTGACCTCGTCGTGTTCGTACGGAATCAGCGCTTCGTTCAGGAACGCCTTCAGCGGCACGCCCGCGAGCGCGATCTTCGCGGCCACGCGCTCCTCCTCGCTCGCCGCCGCGACGCCGGCGAGCTGGTCGCCCGAGCGCAGCGGGCTCGCCTTCGCGAGCAGCGTCTTCAGGTCCGCGAAACGGTACGTGCGCGGACCGATCGTCTCCGTGTAGGACATCGTTCGAATCTCCTTGCCAGTCCTTGCCTTGCCTGACGCCGACGGCGCGCCCGTTCGACGGGGCGCGCCGCATGCCGTCACGAACGGCCGTTCGGGTCGGCCATCCTCATTCCTCGAGCAGCGCGTCGCCCGGTGCGCTCGCACGCTGCGAACGGGTCGCGAGGAAGTACGCGTAGCCGAGCGCGAGGAACGCGACGAACACCATCGCCACCAGCCCGTTGAAGTACACCATCGTCGCAAGGCAAATCAGGGCTGCAACGATCGCGAACGCCGGGAAGAACGGGTACAGCGGCGCGCGGAACGGTCGCTCCAGGTTCGGCTGCGAGCGGCGCAGCTTGAACAGCGCCGCCATGCTTACGATATACATCACGATCGCGCCGAACACCGACATCGTCACGATGTTCGCGGTGAGCGTCTGGCCGCCGAACTGGATCAGCTCGTCGCTGTAGATCGCGGCGATGCCGACCACGCCGCCCGCGAGAATCGCGCGATGGGGCGTCTTGAAGCGCGGATGCACCTTGCCGAGCCATTCCGGCAGATAACCTTCGCGGGCCAGCGCGAAGATCTGGCGCGAATAGCCGAGGATGATCCCGTGGAACGACGCGACGAGCCCGAACAGCCCGAGCCACACGAGCATGTGCATCCAGCCGCTGTTCGCACCCACGATGTACTTCATCGCCTGCGGCAGCGGGTCGTTGATGTTCGCGAGCTTGGTCCAGTCGCCCGCGCCGCCGGCGAACACCATCACGCCGATCGCGAGCGTGACGAGCGTCAGGATGCCGGCCACGTACGCGATCGGGATCGAGCGCTTCGGGTTCTTCGCCTCCTCGGCGGCCATCGCGACGCCTTCGATCGCGAGGAAGAACCAGATCGCGAACGGGATCGCGGCGAACATGCCGTGGAATGCGCCGACGCTGAAATGATCGGCGCCCGACCAGCCGCCCTTCATGAAGTTGCTCCACGCGAAGCCCGGCGACACGACGCCCATGAACACCAGCAGCTCGAAGATCGCGAACAGCGTGACGACCAGCTCGAACGTCGCGGCGATCTGCACGCCGACGATGTTCAGCGCCATGAACACGAGATACGCGCCCATCGCCGCGTGTTTCGGTTCGAGCCCCGGAAACTGCACATGCAGGTACGCGCCGATCGCGAGCGCGATCGCGGGCGGCGCGAACACGAACTCGACGAGCGTCGCCGCGCCGGCGAGATAGCCGCCCGCCGGGCCGAACGCGCGGCGCGCATACGCGAACGGGCCGCCCGCGTGCGGGATCGACGTCGTCAGCTCGGTGAAGCTGAAGATGAAGGTGGTGTACATCGCCGCGACGAACAGCGCGGTGACGACGAAGCCCAGCGTGCCGGCACTCGCCCAGCCGTAGCTCCAGCCGAAGTATTCGCCTGAAATCACGAGGCCGACCGCGATGCCCCACAGTTGCCAGGTCCCGAGCGTCTGCTGCAGCGCGGGCTGGCCGGACGACTTGGCGCCGGCGGCGGGCCGGCCATTCGACTCTGCTTTCATCGGATTCTCCTGAAAGGCGCCGGCCTGCGGGCCCGCGCGACTGAGAATCGATGCTAGAGAGTCATTAAACGACGTGTTATCGAAATTCGGCAAAGATGACGGCTGACGTTTCGCTGACGGCAACGGTGGGCGGTGGGCGGTGGGCGGCTCTCCACGAGCGTCGTGCACACACCGTCCGGCCGCGCGAAGCGGCCGGACGGGCCGACGCGTCACCGGCGTTACTGACCGCCGCCGCGCTGGTTGAACCAGCGGTCGAGCAGCTTGCCGGCCGCCTCGCGGCCGCCGAGGCCGAACGACAGCGCGACCGCCACCGCGATCGCGCCGAGCACGAGACCGAACGCGAGTTGCACGATCTCGTTCGCGATGCCCATCGCGCGCAGCCCCATCGCAAACACCAGACCGAGGATCGCGAACTGCGCGATCCGTGCGAACAGCACGCTGTGCTCGCGGTCGGCCTGCTCGATCACGCGGCGCGCGAGGCCCGCGAGCCACACGCCGATCACGAGGATCACGCCGCCCGTCAGCACATGGCCGCCGAATTCGATGAACAGCGTGACGACGTCGCGCACCTGCGTGAAGCCGAGCCGGTTCGCGGCCTCCACCGACGCGAACAGCATCGCGAAGAACACGATCAGCCGCGCGACCAGCACCGACGGCTGCAGGATCCCCGAGAACACGCGCTCGACGCCGAGCACGGCCGGCAGCCCGTCGGCGCCGGCGGCTTCCAGCAGCTTCTGCGCGAGCGACGCGACGAAGCGCGCGAAATAGAACGTGACGAGCACGATCACGATCGCCGCGACGATGTCGGGCACCGCGCCGAGGAACTGGTTCAGCATGTTGGTGGCGGGAATCGAGATTGCGTCGATCTTCAGCGCGTCGAGCGCGGAGATCAGCGTCGGCACGAACACGAACACGTAGACGATGGTGCCGATCAGGCTCGACACGCGCACCGGCGTCGGGCTGTCGAGACCCTGCGTGAGGCGATCGGCGCCGGCGGCAACCAGCAGGTTCGTCACGAGGCCGCGCAGCACGCGCGCGACGACCCAGCCGACGAAGCCGATCACCGCGGCCGCGAACAGGTTCGGCACGATCGCGAGCAGCCTGTCGACCATCCCCTGCACCGGCGACAGCAGGCCGGACAGCGCGAACGACGCGAGAATCGCCGGCAGGAACATCAGGATCACGAGCCAGAACAGCACGTCGCCCAGATAGCCGCTCATCGGCTGCATGCCCGCGCTTTCGGACAGCTTGTCGTCGACCTTGCTCGCCTTCAGCGCACGGTTCGCGAGGCTGCGCAAGAGCGACGCGATCAGCCACGCGATCAGCGTCAGCGCCGCGCCGCCGATCAGGTTCGGCAGGTAGTTGACGATGTGGGTGACGAGCAGCGAGAACGGATTGGACACCGCGTACAGGTTGAGCACGTTGAAGATGCCCACCGCGGTGACGAGCAGCACGAGCCAGAACAGCCCGCCGGCGATGATCCGCTCGACGCACGCGCCCTGGCCGGTGCTTTCGTTGATCCGCTGATCGACCTTCAGCGCGTTGAGCAGCCGGAGCGCGCCGGCCCGCACCGCGACGGCGATCAGCCAGCCGATCACCAGGATGCCGATCGCGCCGGCAATCTTCGGCAGGTATCCGCCTAGCGTGGTCTGCAGCGACGTGATGAAGCTGGAAGCATCCATTTCTTCTTCTCCCGAAAAACGTGGCGT
The DNA here is from genome assembly GCF_905339875.1 of Burkholderia sp. BCC1998. NCBI lineage: Bacteria > Pseudomonadati > Pseudomonadota > Betaproteobacteria > Burkholderiales > Burkholderiaceae > Burkholderia > Burkholderia sp. BCC1998. Next base: position 123,811 of record NZ_CAJPHE010000010.1, on the reverse strand, counting down.
TGCGATTGAACATCGACGAACTACCTGCGTACTTCGAAAACCGTGCGTTGCCGCCCCAAGCAACTTACCCGAGAAAAATGACGCGATCACCCGATTTCACCGTCTTTAACTTTAGACATATCTCGACGGGGACGAGACCCCATTTCGGCGAAATTAAAAAGGGGCAGATTTTGTTCGTCTACGCATCTCCGCAAGATTTATCAATCGGCGGCGTGCTACCGTGACGTCGATTCCTGCGGGGGAACGCACGCATGACCGTCGACACGAAAGCCGAAACGCCCGCGTGGGCCCGCTATGCAGCACGCATCGCGCGCGTTCACGACCACATCCGCACGCACCTCGACGACACGCTCGACCTGAACCGGCTCGCCGACATCGCGTGCCTGTCGCCGTATCACTGGCAGCGCGTCTATCGCGCGCTGTACGGCGAGTCGATCGTGCTGACGGTGCGGCGGATGCGGATCGTGCGCGCATCGGAGGACCTCGTCTGCACGGCGCTGCCGCTCGACGCGATCGCCCGGCGCGCCGGCTACGGTTCGACGCACGCGTTCGCACGCGCATTTCGGGATGCTTACGGCCTGCCGCCCGCGCAGCACCGGCGCGCCGGGGTCCACCGGCCGATCTATCCGTTACAGCGAGGAGAGGAAGACATGTTCAAGCATGAAGTCGAGATCCGGCGGCAGCCGGAATTGCGCGGTTATGCGGTGGCGCATACGGGCGCTTACCTGAAGGTCGGCGACGCGTTCGGACAGATCGGCGCGTGGGTCGGGCAGCACGGGTTGATCGGCCCCGGCGCGAAGATGATCGGGATCTTCTACGACGATCCGGATACCACGCCCGAAGCGCAATTGCGAGCGAAAGCGTGCTTCGTGCCGGCCGGCGGCGCGCCGGACGTCGAGCCGACGCCGCCGGTCGAGCGCGTCACGATCGCGGGCGGCGAGTATGCGGTGCTGCTGCATACCGGACCGTATGCGGACCTCAAGACCGCTTACCAGTGGCTGTATGGCGACTGGCTGCGTCACTCGGGCCGCGAAGCCGCCGATGCGCCGCCGTTCGAGCTGTATCTGAATACGCCGATGGATGCGGCGCCGGCCGACCTGCGCACCGAGATTCATTTGCCGCTGCGTTGAGCGGCAGGTCCCGGGTTCGGGGCCGGGGCTCGGGGCTCGGGGCTCGGGGCTCGGGGCTCGGAACTCGGAACTCGGAACTCGGAACTCGGAACTCGGAACTCGGAACTCGGAACTCGGAACTCGGAACTCGGAACTCGGAACTCGGAACTCGGAACTCGGAGACTCGGAGACTCGGAGACTCGGAGACTCGGAGACTCGGAGACTCGGAGACTAGAAGACTCGGAAGCTCGCTCGGAGCGAGCCCGCACGCCGTGGCCCGGCGACGCCCGTTGCAGGCGCCACGCCGCCCTTGGAGATCAGCCGTCACGCCGGCATCGAGGCCGACGATCGAGCCTTACCCGGCCTGCGTGCCGCAGCCCGGACAGAAGCGCGCGTCAGCGGCCAGCGCCGCGTGGCAGCGGCTGCATGCCTTGCCCCGCTGCGCTACACCACACTGCGCGCAGAATCGCGCATCCGCCGCGTTGATGGCGCCGCAGCCCGCACAGGCGAGCTGACGCAGCGGCACGTTGCTGCCCGGGCCGCCCTGCGCGTCGGCCGACGGCTGCCAGCCCCAGCCGTGACGATCGCGGCCGCGCGCATCGTGGCCGCCATGGCCTTCCCGGCCCGCTCCGCCGTGATGCCCGCCGCCACCGTGGCCGCTTCCATGCCCACCGCCATGACCGCCACCGTGGCCACCCAGGATCCGTTTCAGAAAGCTCATCGCCAGCTCCTCGTCACTGCGTCCGCGCGCTGTCGAACACGCCCGTCTTCGACAGCAGCCGCAAGCCGTTGCCGACGACGATCAGGCTCGCACCCGCATCGGCGAACACGGCCATCCACATCGTGCCGAGCCCGGCGACCGTCAGGCCGAGGAACACGATCTTCACGCCGAGCGCGAAGCCGATGTTCTGCACCAGCACGCGGTGCGTCGCGCGCGACAGCCGCACGAACGCGGGAATCTTGCGCAGGTCGTCGTCCATCAGCGCGACGTCGGCCGTCTCGATCGCCGTGTCGGTGCCCATCGCGCCCATCGCGAAGCCGATGTCGGCGCGCGCGAGCGCCGGCGCGTCGTTGATCCCGTCGCCGACCATCCCGACCGCGCCCGCACCCGCGCCGCCCGCCGACAATTCCTCGACCGCCGCGAGCTTGTCCTCGGGCAACTGGTTGCCGCGTGCATCGTCGATGCCGGCCTGCTGCGCGATTGCCTGCGCGGTGTGCGGGTTGTCGCCGGTCAGCATCGCGGTGCGGATGCCGAGCGCGTGCAGGTCGGCGATCGCCGCGCGGCTGGTGTCCTTGATCGTGTCGGCCACCGCGAAGATGCCGAGCACGCGCGTGTCGTCGACCAGCATCACGACGCTCTTGCCCTGCCGCTCGAGTGCGTCGAGCTTCACCTCCAGCGCCGGCGAGCAGCGTTCGAGCTCCTCGACGAGCCGGTGGTTGCCGAGCCAGTAGCGCGCGCCGTCGATCGTGCCGCGCACACCGCGCCCGACGAGTGCTTCGAACTCCTCTACGTCGGCAAACGCCGCCGTCTGCGCGTCACGCGCCGCCGCGGCGATCGCCTGCGACACCGGATGATCGGAGCGCGCCGCGAGGCTCGCGCCGAGGTGACGCACGCGCGCCGCCTCGAGGTCCGTCGCATGCAGGTCGAAATCGGTCTGCACCGGCTTGCCGTGCGTGATCGTGCCGGTCTTGTCGAGCGCGAGCCACGCGAGCTTGCGGCCTTCTTCCAGATACACGCCGCCCTTCACGAGAATCCCGCGCCGTGCGGCGGCCGCGAGCCCCGACACGATCGTCACCGGCGTCGAAATCACCAGCGCGCACGGGCACGCGATCACGAGCAGCACCAGCGCGCGGTAGATCCAGTCGTGCCACGCGCCGCCCATGACGAGCGGCGGCGCCACCGCGACCAGCAGCGCGATCGCGAACACGATCGGCGTATAGACGCGTGCGAACTGGTCGACGAAGCGCTGCGTCGGCGCCTTCGCGCCCTGCGCTTCCTCGACCGCGTGGATGATCCGCGCGAGCGTCGAGTTGGCGGCAACCGCCGTCACGCGATAGTCAAACGAACCCGCTTCGTTGATCGTGCCCGCGTACACCGCATCGCCTGCCGACTTGTCGACCGGCAGGCTCTCGCCGGTGATCGGCGCCTGGTTCACCGTCGAGCGGCCCGCGACCACTTCGCCGTCCAGCCCGATCCGCTCGCCCGGCTTCACGCGCACGATCGCGCCGAGCGCGACCCGCGCGGCCTCGATCGTGCGCCACGTGCCATCGATGTCCTGCACGGTCGCGGTGTCCGGTGCGAGCTGCATCAGGCCCTGGATCGCATTGCGCGCGCGATCGAGCGACTTCGCCTCGATCAGCTCGGCGATCGTGAACAGCACCATCACCATCGCGGCTTCCGGCCACTGGCCGATCGCCATCGCGCCCGTCACCGCGATGCTCATCAGCGCGTTGATGTTCAGGTTGCCGTTGCGAATCGCGATCCAGCCTTTCTTGTAGGTGGTCAGCCCGCACGTGAGCACGGCAGCGAGCGCCAGCACCGCCGACAGCCACACCGGCAGGCCGGCCCAACTCACGGCCTCGGACGCGATCGCGGCGACGCCGGCGACCGCGAGCGGCCACCACGGCTTCGCGGGCGGCGGCGCGACCGGCGTTGCCGGCGCGTCGGCCGACGCGGCCTCCGGCGTCATCCCGAGCGTACGGATCGCGCTTTCGATCGCAGGCTGCGCACCGGCCACGTGGTCGACGGTCAGCATCCGCTGCATCAGGTTGAATTCGAGCGCCGACACCTGCTGCATCCCGCCGAGCTTCTTGCGGATCAGCGTTTCCTCGGTCGGGCAGTCCATCTGCATGATCCGGAACGCGGAGCGCACATGACCCGACGCGGTCGCGCGCGCGGCCGGCAGCGGTGCGAGCGTCAGCGCGGCCGGCGCGCAGCAGGCACCGGCCGCGTGGTCGTGGTCGTGGTCGTGATCGTGATCGTGATCGTGATCGTGATCAGCATGGTCATGCGCGGCATGGTCGTGTGCCGCGTGGTCGTGCGAGCACGCCGCGCCGTGCCCGTGCCCGTCGTCGTGCGCGTGGCCGTGCGCATCGCCATGCCCGTCGCCGTGCGCGTGGCCGGCATGGCCACCGTGGTCGTGCCCAGCGAGGTGCGCCGATGCCTGATCGTGGTCATGGTCGGGGCCGCATCCACGCGACTGCCCGTCGCGCGCCGCCGCGTCGCCGTGCGCGTGCGCGTGCTCGCCGGCCGCCGACGCCGCGTCGCCAACGGTCGCCGCCTGCGGGTCGCACGCATCGGCGCAGCAGGTCTCGGCGCCGCCGGCATGACGGTGTCGTGGGTCGTGGGTACGCTGCGCGTCGGTCATGACAACCTCCTCTATGGCTTGACGGAGTACAGTTAACACCCTGAAGCCACTACAAGGTCAACCCTTGCAAAGGAGAAAGCCATGAAGATCGGCGAACTGGCCAAGGCGGCCCGCTGCACGCCCGAAACGATCCGCTTCTACGAGAAAGAGGGGCTGATGCCGGATGCGGAGCGCACCGATTCGAACTACCGCAACTACACCGACGTGCACGTCGAGCGGCTGCGCTTCATCCGCAACTGCCGCGCGCTCGACATGGCGCACGACGAAATCCGCGCGCTGCTGCAGCTCACCGACACGCCCGCCGACCCATGCGATTCGATCAACGCGCTGCTCGACGAACACATCGGCCACGTCGATGCGCGCCTCGCGGAACTGACGCATCTGCGCGACCAGCTCACCGAATTGCGCCGCCAGTGTGTCGGCGAACATTCGGTCGAGGACTGTGGAATCGTGCACGGTCTCGCGACGATGGAAACCGTCGCGCCGGCCGCAAAGCGCTCGCACCTCGGCTGAAACCCTTGTGGAATATGATAGTCTAGCGGATACTAGTTATATTCTTACTAGACATAACATAACTATTCATGCCCACAAGCCGCCCGTCTCCGCTCGCACTCGCGGTCCTCGCGACGCTCACCGAAACGCCGATGCATCCATACGGAATGCTGCAGCAGTTGAAGGCGCGCGGCTACGACGAAGTCGTCAACGTGCGGCAGCGCACGAGCCTGTATCAGACGATCGACCGGCTGCTGCGCGACGGGTTGATCGCCGTGCACGACACCGAGCGCGACGGCGCGTTTCCCGAGCGCACGCTGTACACGCTGACCGAAGCCGGACATACGGCCGGCCAGGCATGGCTGCATGCGCTGCTCGCGGAGCCCGCGCGCGAGTTTCCGGCATTCGGCGCCGGCCTCGCGTTCCTGCCGCTGCTCGATGCCGACGATGCACGCCGGCAACTCGAGCGACGCATCGCCGCGCTCGAAGCCGAACGCGAACGTCTCGAGTCGCTGCGCAACGCCGCGCAGAACGACCAGGTGCCGCGCCTGTTCCTGCTGCACAACGAGCATGCGCTCGTGCTGCTGAACGCGGAACTCGACTGGGCGCGCAGCGTCGTCGAACACCTGAAGATCGGCGCGCTGCGCTGGGTCGACGGCTGACGCGCAGCCATCGACGCGCGTCGCTCAAAGCACCTTGCCGGGGTTGAGCACGCCGACGGGATCGAGCGCGGCCTTCAGGCGCCGCATCAGGCCGATTTCGGCTTCGCTGCGCGTGTGCGCGAGATAGGCGCGCTTGAGCATGCCGATGCCGTGCTCCGCCGACACCGAGCCGCCCATGTCCCGGACGACCGTGTAGACGCAGCGATCGATCGCATCGGCGTTGGCGTCGCCCATGCCGTCGAGCGATACGCCGACATGCACGTTGCCGTCGCCGACGTGGCCGAAGAAGAGACACACGATGTCGGGCCAGGCCGCGCGCAATGCCGCTTCGCAGCGCTCGGCGAACAGGCCGAGTTCGCCCGTCGGCAGGCTCACGTCGAAGTTCACCAGATGCGGCAGCGCATCGATTGCGAGCCCTTCGCGCAGCGTCCACAAGTCGCGCGCCTGCCGCTCCGACGTCGCCAGCGCCGCATCGTCCACGAGCCCCGCGTCGATCGCATCCGCCAGGCCGTTTTCCAGCGCCGCGCGCGCATCGCCGCCCGGTGCGCTCGTCGCGCACTCGATCAGCACCGCGAAGCCGCCGTCGCCCGAGAACGGCGCGACGACGCCGGGAGTATGACGCGCCACGTAGTCGTAGAAGGCCGGCCACATCGCTTCGAAACTGACGAGCTCGGGCAGTGCGCGCAGACGGTTCCACAACCCGACCACGGCATCGTAGCCGTGCACGCGACAGAGCGCGGTGGCCGGCGCGGCCAGCTTCGGATGCAGCCGCAGCACGGCACGCGTGACGATGCCGAGCGTGCCTTCGCTGCCGATGAACAGCTGCTTCAGGTCGTAGCCCGCGTTGTTCTTCAGCATCCGGTTCATCGACGACACGACGGTGCCGTCGGCGAGCACGGCTTCCAGGCCGAGCACCTGCTCGCGCATCATGCCGTAACGGATCGCGCGCGTGCCGCCCGCGTTGGTCGCGAGCATGCCGCCGATCTGGCACGAACCGCGTGCGCCGAGATCGACGCCGAACGTGAAACCCGCCGCGTCCGCTGCCTCCTGCACCGTCTGCAGCGGCGTCCCGGCGCGCACCGTCATCGTGCCCGCCGCCGCGTCGATCGACTCGACGCCCGCGAAACGCTCCATCGACAGCACGATCTCGCCGCCCAGCGCGACCGCGCCGCGCGCGAGCCCGGTGAGGCCGCCCTGCGGCACGACCGGCTGCCCGAGCCGCGTGCACAGCGCGAGCGTGCGCGACACGTCGTCGACGCTGCGCGGCCGCACCAGCGCACGCGGCCGCACGCCGGCCGGCTCGTTGTACGCGGTGAAGTAGCGCGGATCGATCTCGGCCGCCCGCGTGACCAGCGTGTCGCCCAGCGCGGCGACGAGCGCCGCCTCGAGCGCGTCGTCCGCCGGCGCGGCTACATCGTGGCCGCCACGCGCGGCGGCCGTCTCCAGGTTCTGCATCGTGCGCGTCCGCTTACTTGGTGGAGATGTCGATGTCGCCGAAGTACTTCTGGCCGAGCGACTTCACCGTGCCGTCCGCCTTCAGCTTGTCGATCGCCGCATCGAGCTTCCCCTTCAGCGCGTCGTCGCCCTTGCGCAGGCCGAACGCGATCCCGCTGCCGAGAATCCGGTCGTCGCGCACCGGCTGGCCGACGAACGCGAAGCCCTTGCCGTCCGGGCGCGACAGGAAGCCGCGCTGGCCGGCCGGCGCGAGCACCAGCGTCGCGTCGAGGCGGCCCGACACGAGGTCGGCGTACACCTGGTTCTGGTCCTGGTACGCGACGATCGACACGCCGGCCGGCTCCCAGTGCGCCTTCGCGTAGGTTTCCTGGATCGACGCCTGCAGCACGCCGACGCGCTTGCCCTTCAGCGCTTCCGGCGTCGGCAGCAGGCCGCTGCCGGTGCGCGCGATCAGCTGCGTCGGCACGCGGTAGATGATCGTCGTGAAGTCGATCGCCTGGCGCCGCTGCTCGGTCGCGTTCATCGCCGAGTTGATCGCGTCGAACTTGCGGCCCTGCAGCGCGGGAATGAGCCCGTCGAACGACGTCTCGACCCACTTGCACGACAGCTTCGCGGTCTGGCAGACGGCATTGCCGACGTCGATGTCGAAGCCCTGCAGGTCGCCGTTCGGCGCCTTCGACTCGAACGGGGGATATTGCGCCTCGAGGCCGAAACGCAGCGTTTGCCCGTCGGCCGATGCCGCGCCGGAGCCGAGCGCGCACGCGAATGCGAACGCGAGTTTGAGGGTGTGTGCATGCTTCATCGTGATCTCCTGGCTGGCCGGTCGGCGCCGCGCTTCGGCACGTGCGCCGGTCCCGTCCGTGACTTTCGGTGCGACGTACACGTCGCCTGCTTGGGTGCGGGCGCGCCCGCGATTACAGCGAACGCAACCGCCGCGCGCCCTCGATCAGCGTCGCGTCGTCCTTCGAGAAACTGAGGCGGATCACGCCCGCGTCGGTGCCGTCGGTGTAGAACGCCGACAGCGGAATCGTCGCGACGCGCGCATCGCGGATCAGGCGCAGCACGAAATCGCTGTCGCGCTCGTCCGAGAAGTGGCGGAACCGCGCGAGCATGAAGAACGAGCCTTCGCTCGGCAGCAGCTCGAAGCGCGACCCGGCCAGCTCGCGCGCCAGCAGGTCGCGCTTGGCCTGGTAGAACGCCGACAGGCGGAGATAGCTTTCCGGCCGCGCGAGGATCTCCGCGAACGCGACCTGCATCGGCGTATCGGCCGAAAACACCATGAACTGGTGCACCTTGCGGATCTCGTCCATCAGTTCGGCCGGCGCGACGCAATGCCCGACCCGCCAGCCCGTCACGTTGAACGACTTGCCGAACGACGACACGATCACGCTGCGCTCGGCCAGCTCGCGGTGACGCGCGACGCTCTGGTGCTGCGCACCGTCGAACACGACATGCTCGTAGACCTCGTCCGACAGCACCACGATGCCGGTATCGCGCGTGAGCTGCGCGAGCCGTTCGAGATCGTCGGCGGAGAACACGGTCGCGGTCGGGTTGTGCGGCGTATTGACGACGATCATCCGCGTGCGCGGCGTGATCGCGGCGGCCACTTCGTCCCAGTTCACGCGGAAATGTTCGGGCGACAGCTTGATCGCGACCGGCGTCGCGCCCTGCATCCGCACGATCGGCGCATAGCTGTCGAACGACGGCTCGAAATAGATCACTTCGTCGCCCGGATGCACGAGCGCGCTGATCGCCGCGTAGAGCCCCTCGCTCGCGCTCGCGATCACCGTGATCTCGGTGCCCGGGTCGTAGCGCGTGCCGTACAGCGCCTCGGTCTTCTCCGCGAGCCGTTCGCGCAGCGACGCGAGGCCGGCCATCGGCGCGTACTGGTTGTGGCCGTCGCGCATCGCGCGCGCGACGCCGTCGACGAGCGCCGGATCCGGCGCGAAATTCGGCGCGCCCTGCGACAGGTTCAGCGCATCGTGCTGTGCGGCAAGCTGGCCGATCACCGTGAAGATCGTCGTCCCGACGTCCGGCAGTTTCGAACGGGGCCTGGTGGCGCTTCGCATGAGTTCTCCTTCTGATGTCCTTCGGGCCGGCCCGTGCGATGCGCGCGGCCGGTCTCATCGGGAATGATTTAGCCCGAGCCAATATCGGCGGACAACCGAAAGTTCGTCATGGCGGCCATGCATTTTTCTCATGAGCGGCCATACGCTTGGCTCGACGCCAAGGCCGAGTGACCGGCAATGCATGCGAATCGGGCATTTCCCCTGGACGCGCGCGGCCACGCCGCGCGTCACGCGCCCGCGGCCGCCAGATAGGCGCTCAGCACGGCGTGCAACTCGCCGCGCAACGCTTCGAGGTCCAGTGCCGGCCCGAGCGTGAGCAGCGCCTGGGACACGCCGCCGTAGCAGACCGCATGCGCCATCCGGGCGATCCCGTCGAGCCGCGCGGCCGGCGGCGGATCGGCGGCCTGCGCGAGCGCGTCGCGCCACAGCGCGACATAGGCGTCGTAATGCCGCCGGTACGCGGCGAGCGGCGACACGTGCCGCTCCAGCGCGAAAAACGCGCTCCACAGCGCGGCGTCGGCGCCGATCGCGTCGACCTGCAGGTCGGCGAGCGCGGCCGCGAGCTCGGCGCGCGGCGCGCCGCGCAGCCCGTGCGCCGCATCGCGCAGCCGGTCGGCCAGCGCCAGCACGCGCCGGTGGATGCACAGCGCGGCGAGGCTCTGCTTGTCGCCGAAGTATTCGTAGAAGGTGCCGACGCTCACGCCCGCGACGGCCGCGATCTCGCGAATCGTCGCCTTCGCGTAGCCGCGCTCGAGCAAAAGCTGAACGAAGGCCTGCTGGAGCGCGTCGGACGTGGCCTGCGCGCGCGACTGGCGCGGCCGGCGACGCAGCGCGGGCGCGGGTTGCGCCGCCGGCTGGCCGGGCGGCGCCGGAACCTGAACATGTCGCGGCGGCATATTTGCTACTCTGAAATTCAGCGGAAACGCGTTTGACCGGCAGACCGCGACGCACGAGACCGGAGACAGCCCGATGACCGAATCGACCCGAGACGTCACGAACCAGTTCGACGAACTGGTCGACTATAACCTCTTCGCCACCGACGTCGCGCTGCGCGACGCACTCGCCCGCGCGGGCGCCGACTGGGCCGTGCCGCGGCTCGACGCGTACGGCGCGCGGCTCGGCAGCGCCGACACCGCACAGCTCGCCGACGAAGCGAACCGCCACGCGCCGGAACTGAACGCGTTCGACCGGCGCGGCCGGCGCATCGACCGCGTCGACTTCCATCCGGCCTGGCACACGCTGCTCGGCATGTACCGCAACGAAGGCTTCGTGTCGCTCGCGTTCCGCGACACGCGCCCCGGCCGCTGGGCCGCGACCGCGGCCGGCTTCTACCTGCACGGCCAGATCGAGGCCGGCACGCTGTGCCCGGCGACGATGACGCAGGCCGCGATTCCGGTGCTGCAGAAGGAGCCGGCGCTGTGGGGCCTGCTGCGCGACAGGCTGTACAGCGACGACTACGATCCGCGCGACGTGCCGGTCGCCGACAAGCGTGCGATCTGGTTCGGCATGGGGATGACCGAGAAACAGGGCGGCTCCGACGTGCGCGCGAACACGACGCTGGCGACCCCGGTCGGCGCGGGCGGGCGCGGCGGCGAATACCGGCTGCGCGGCCACAAGTGGTTCTTCTCCGCGCCGATGTGCGACGCGCACCTGGTCGTCGCGCGCACCGAAGCGGGCAGCCCGTCGTGCTTCTACGTGCCGCGCTGGCGGCCCGACGGCACGAAGAACGCGGTCGAGATCCAGCGGCTGAAGAACAAGATCGGCAACCGCAGCAACTCGAGCAGCGAGATCGAGCTGAACGACGCATGGGGGATCATGCTCGGCGACGAAGGCCGCGGCATTCCGACCATCATCGAGATGGCCACCTATACGCGGCTGAACTGCGTGCTCGGCAGCGCGGCGATGCTGCGCCAGGGCGTCGTGCAGGCGATCGCGTACACGCGCCGGCGCCACGCGTTCGGCCGCGCGCTCGCCGAGCAGCCGCTGATGCGCACCGTGCTCGCCGATCTCGCGCTCGAAAGCGAGGCCGCGCTCGTGCTCGCGATGCGCCTGGCCGACGCGTTCGAGCGCGACGACGCGCCGCGCGAACGCGCGTGGAAGCGGATCGTCACGCCCGCCGCGAAATTCTGGGTCTGCAAGCGCGCGGTCGAGCTGACCGGCGAGGTGATGGAAGTGTTCGGCGGCAACGGCTACGTCGACGACGGCCCGATCGCGCGCCTGTTCCGCGAAGCACCGGTCAACTCGATCTGGGAAGGCTCAGGCAACGTGATGTGCCTCGACGTGCTGCGCGCGGTGTCGCGCGAGCCCGACGCGGCCGCGGCGCTGCTCGCCGAACTGGCCGACCTCGGCGCGGGCGAACCGCGCATCCGCGCGGCGCTGGATACGCTGCGCGCGATGCTCGCGGCGCCCGCCGACACGCTCGAGGCGTCGGCCCGGTTGTTCGCGCAACGGCTCGCGCTGGTCGCGCAGGCGTGCCTGCTGCGGCGCGACGCACCCGCGTTCGTCGCCGACGCATTCGTCGCGACCCGGCTCGCCGCGCCCGACTGGGGCCGCATCGCGGGCGGCTTCGACCCGCACGCGCTCGACGTCGCTGCGCTGCTGCAGCGCGCGTACCCGGCCTGACGCGCCCGCTCGTCCTCCTCGCGTGGAGCCATGATGAACCTCGCCGCCGCCCTCGACCGCGCCGCCCGTGCGACGCCCGACAAGCCGTTCCTGATCCACGACGACACGGCGATCACGTACGCCGCCGCGCGCGAGCGCTCGCATCGCGCGGCGGCCGTGCTGAGCGCACTCGGCGTCGCGGCCGGCGACCGCGTCGCCGCGATGTGCCTGAACACGCCCGCGTTCGTCGACCTGATGTTCGGCGCGTGGCGGCTCGGCGCCGCGTTCGTGCCGATCAACCACAAGCTGCAGGCGCCGGAAGTCGACTACGTGCTCGAGCACAGCGGCAGCAAGGTGCTCCTGTTCGACGCGGCGCTCGCGCCGGTGCTGGCGCGCGTGATCCATCCGGTGCGGCGGCTCGTCACCGAAGGCGACGCCGCCGGCACGCCGAATTTCGACGCGATGTGCGCGGCGATGGACGGCGTCGCGGGCATCGAGCCGGCCGACGGCGACGTCGCGCAGATCCTCTACACGTCCGGCACGACCGGCCGCCCGAAAGGCTGCGTGCACAGCCATCGCGCCGTGACGCTCGCAGCGATGCAGGCGGCGCTCGCGACCGGCATCGGCCGTAACGAACGCACGCTGATGGCGATGCCGATCTGGCATTCGTCGCCGCTGAACAACTGGTTCGGCGGCACGCTGTACGCAGGCGGCACCGTCGTGCTGCTGCGCGAATACCATCCGCTACGCTTCCTGCAGGCCGTCGAGCGTGAGCGCGTGACGCTGTATTTCGGCGCGCCGGTGTCGTATACGCTGCCGCTCGACACGATCGAGCGCTTCGCGGCGTTCGACCTGTCGAGCGTGCGCGCATGGCTGTACGGCGGCGGCCCGATCGGCGCCGCGCAGGCCGAACGGCTCGCGCATGCGTATCGCAGCAACGCGTTCTTCCAGGTGTACGGAATGACGGAAACGGGCCCGGCCGGCACCACGCTGTATCCGGACGAACAGATCGCGAAGGCCGGCTCGATCGGTCGCCAGGGCGGCCCCGGCGTCGACCTGCGGGTCGTGCGGAGCAATGGCGCCGACGCGCTGCCGGGCGACACCGGCGAGATCTGGCTGAAGGCCGACAGCATGATGCTCGGCTATCTCGACGACCCGGCCGCGACGCGCGCCGCGTTCGCGCCGGACGGCTGGTATCGCACCGGCGACATCGCGCGGATCGATCAGGATGGCTACCTGTTCATCGTCGACCGGCTGAAGGACATGATCGTGACGGGTGGCGAGAACGTCTATTCGAAAGAAGTGGAGGACGTGCTCGACGCGCATCCGGACATCGCGGAAGCGGCCGTCGTCGGCGTCCCGCATCCGGAATGGGGCGAGACGGTCGTCGCGCACGTCGTGCTGCGCGCGAGCGCTGCGCCCGATGCGGATGCGCTGCGCGCGTTCTGCGGCGAGCGGCTCGCCGCGTACAAGATTCCGCGCGAATTCGTGTTCGCGGAAACGCTGCCGCGCACGCCGACCGGCAAGCTGCAGAAGTTCCTGCTGCGCACGCGGCGCGAGCGCGAGTAACGCCGAAGCCAAAGAAAAAGCCACCGGACCCGACGGCCCGATGGCTTTTTCGCACGCGATGCGGGACGGGGCATTGCGACGCCCCCGCCCGCGCTCACGCCATGCTTACTTGCCGCCGATGCTCTTCAGCGGCTTCCACTCGCCCTTCTCGACCTTGTACATCGTGATGCCGCCGTTCTTCAGGTCGCCCTTCGCGTCGTACGCGACGTGCGACGACGTGACGCCGGCCATGTCGGTCTTCGCGAGCACCGGCAGGTACTTCGCCGGATCGGTCGAATCGGCCTTCTTCATCGCGTTGAGCATCGCCATCGCGCCGTCGTACGCGTACGGCGAGTACGTCTGCACTTCTTCGCCGAAGCGCTTCTTGTACTTGTCGGCGTAGGTCTTGCCGCCGGGCATTTCTTCCAGCGGCAGGCCTGCCAGCGATGCGATCGTGCCGTCGGCCGCGTTGCCCGCGATCTTCAGGAACGTCGGCGTCTTCACCATTTCGCCGCTCATCAGCGGTGCGGTGATGCCGAGCGTCTTCATCTGCTTGACCATCGGCGCTGCCTGCGAATCCGCTCCGCCGTAGTAGACGAGGTCCGGCTTCGCGGCCTTCAGCTTGGTCAGGATCGCCTTGAAGTCGACCGCCTTGTCGTTCGTGAATTCACGGTCGACGATCGTCGCGCCGCCGGCCTTCGCGGCCTTCTCGAACTGGTCGGCGAGACCCTGGCCGTAGGCCGTGCGGTCGTCGACGATCGCGATCTTCTTCATGCCGAGATCCTTCGACGCGAAGGTGCCCGCCACCGAGCCCTGCTGCGTGTCGGACGTCATCATGCGGAAGGTCGTCTTGTAACCCTGCTGCGTGTATTCCGGCGCCGTCGCCATCGCGATTTCCGGAATGCCGGCGTTCGCGTAGATGCGCGAAGCGGGAATCGTCGTGCCCGAGTTGAAGTGGCCGAGCATGCCCTTGATGCCGTCGTCGACGAGCTTCTGCGCGACCGTCGTGCCGGTGCGCGGGTCAGCCTGGTCGTCCTGCGTCTCGAGCACGAACTTCACCGGCTTGCCGCCGATCTTCGGGCCGGTCGCGTTGAAGTCTTCCAGCGCGAGCGCGATCCCGTTCTGCATATCCTTGCCGTAGTGAGCCTGGGCGCCCGTCATCGGCCCTGCGTAACCGATCTTCACGTCATCCGCATGGGCCGTCCCCGCCAGCGACATGACAGCGACGAACGTCGCGCCTGCCAGCTTTTTCATCGTGTGTTGCATAGCTTCTCCTTGGTACCAGGGTAAATGGAGCGGCTTCGGGATCGCCTTGCCGCTTCCTTTGATTGATCCGAACGGCAAGGATGGTCAGCCGATCGTCATCAAATTCGCATTGCCGCCCGCCGCGGCCGTATTCACGCTCACCGAGCGCTCGGTCAGCAGGCGCTCGAGCGCGTAGTCTTCCGCGTCGCCGTTCTCGAACGCGCCCGCCGACACGCCCTGCACCGACACGATCGGGCCCGGCCGCTGCGCGACGTCCTTCACGAGCGTCTGCAGCTCGTCGCTGTCGCCTTCGAACAGCACCGCGTCGAACGGCGCGTCGGCCTGCTTGCGCACGGCCGCATGCGCCTTCAGCGCAGCCGGCAGCGCGGCCACCAGCGCCTCGCCCGCGGCACCGGCGAACAGTGCGCGGTTGCCCGTCGCCAGCACCGCCGCGAACTGCGCGCGCGCGCCGCTCGGCGTTGCCGCGACACACAGCACCGTGCCGCGCGGGCCGAGTGTATACGTGTTTCGCTCGCCGGTCGGGCCGGTCAGCACCGCGGTCGCACCGGCCGGCACCTGCGCCAGGTAGCCGTCGCAGCGAGCGGCCAGCGCCGGTTCGCGCTGCTCGATCAGCCAGTCGCGCAGCGCGGTCAGCGCCGTCGCCGGGTTGCTGCGCTGTTCGCCATCGACCGCGCCGTCCGCGATCAGCGTCTGCGCGAGCGAACGCGGCAGGCCCGACGGACGCGTCGCGAGCAGGCGCTGCAGGTACAGCGCGCCGCCGGCCTTCGGGCCCGTGCCCGACAGCCCTTCGCCGCCGAACGGCTGCACGCCGACCACCGCGCCGATCACGTTGCGGTTCACGTAGATGTTGCCGACGTGCGCGTTCGAGATCACGTGCGCGATCGTCTCGTCGATCCGCGTGTGGATGCCGAGCGTCAGGCCGTAACCCGTCGCGCGGATCTGCTCGAGCAGCTTGTCGAGCTGGCTGCGGCGATAGCGCACGACGTGCAGCACGGGGCCGAACACTTCGCGCTTCAGCTCGTCGATGCTGCCGATCTCGATCAGCGTCGGCGGCACGAACGTGCCGTGCGCGCAGGCTTCCGGCGACGGCAGCTGCGTGACCGCGTGGCCCTTGTCCTTCATCGTCACGACGTGCGTGTCGATCGTCTGCTTCGCTTCGCCGTCGATCACCGGGCCGACGTCGGTCGACAGCCGGTCCGGGTTGCCGAGCGCCAGCTCGTGCATCGCGCCCTTGAGCATCGTCAGCGTGCGGTCCGCGACATCGTCCTGCAGACACAGAACGCGCAGCGCCGAACACCGTTGACCGGCCGAGTCGAACGACGACTGCATCACGTCCGCGACGACCTGCTCCGCGAGCGCCGACGAATCGACGATCATCGCGTTCTGGCCGCCCGTTTCCGCGATCAGCGGAATCGGCTTGCCGTCCGGGTCGAGGCGCGCGGACAGCGTCTTGTTGATCAGGCGCGCGACTTCGGTCGAGCCGGTGAACATCACCGCGCGCGTGCGCGGATCGGCGACCAGCGCCGCGCCGACGGTCTCGCCGGTGCCCGGCAGCAGCTGCACCGCGCCGGCCGGCACGCCGGCCTCGCGCAGCAGGCGCACGGCCTGGGCCGCGATCAGCGGCGTCTGTTCGGCCGGCTTCGCGAGCACCGTGTTGCCGGCCGCGAGCGCGGCGGCGACCTGCCCCATGAAGATCGCGAGCGGGAAGTTCCACGGGCTGATGCAGACCACGGGGCCGAGCGGACGGTGCGTGTCGTTCGAGAATTCGTCGCGGATCTGCGCCGCGTAATAGCGCAGGAAGTCGACGGCTTCGCGGATTTCGGCGATCGCGTTCGGCAGCGACTTGCCGGCTTCGCGCACGATCAGGCCCATCAGCGTGTGCATCTGCGCTTCGAGCAGGTCGGCCGCGCGCACCAGGCAGTCGGCGCGCGCATCGACCGGTGTCGCCTGCCAGATCGGCGCGGCGGCAACCGCGTGCGCGAGCGCCGCGCTCACGTGCTCGGCCGTCGCTTCGCTGACCGTGCCGACGATGTCGCGCTGGTCGGCCGGGTTGCGCACGTCGCGCGCCGGGGCGTCGGCGAGCGCGTCGTCGGCGAGCATCGGCGCCGCGCGCCACGGATGGTGCGCGCTCGCCAGCAACGCGGACGACAGCGACGCGAGACGGTGTTCGTTCGACAGGTCGAGGCCCATCGAGTTGGGACGCTCGTCGCCGTACAGGTGGCGCGGCAGCGGAATCTTCGCGTGCGGCGCGCCGAGCGGCACGACCTTCGACGCCTCGTCGACCGGATCGGCGACCAGTTCCTTCACCGACACGGTTTTATCCGCGATGCGGTTCACGAACGACGTGTTCGCGCCGTTCTCCAGCAGGCGGCGCACCAGGTACGCGAGCAGCGTTTCATGCGTGCCGACCGGCGCATACACGCGGCACGGACGGTTCAGCTTGTCACGGCCCGTGACTTCCTCGTACAGCGGCTCGCCCATCCCGTGCAGGCACTGGAATTCGTACTGGCCCGGGTAGTAGTTCTGGCCGGCCAGGTGATAGATCGCGGCCAGCGTGTATGCGTTGTGCGTCGCGAACTGCGGGTAGACGGCGTCGGGTGCCGCGAGCAGTTTCTTCGCGCACGCGAGATACGACACGTCCGTGTAGATCTTGCGCGTGTAGACCGGATAGCCTTCGAGGCCGTCGACCTGCGCACGCTTGATTTCGGTGTCCCAGTACGCGCCCTTGACGAGGCGGATCATCAGGCGGTGACGGCTGCGGCGCGCGAGGTCGATCAGGTAGTCGATCACGAACGGGCAACGCTTCTGGTAACCCTGCACGACGAAGCCGATGCCGTTCCAGCCCGCGAGTTCCGGATCGAAGCACAGCGCTTCCAGCAGGTCGAGCGACAGCTCGAGACGGTCGGCTTCTTCCGCGTCGATGTTCAGGCCGATGTCGTAGCGGCGCGCGAGCAGCGCGAGCGCACGCACGCGCGGCAGCAGCTCGCTCATCGTGCGGTCCTGCTGCGAGCGCGAGTAGCGCGCGTGCAGCGCCGACAGCTTGATCGAGATGCCCGGGCCTTCGTAGATGCCGCGGCCGCCGGCCGCCTTGCCGATCGCGTGGATCGCCTGTTCGTACGACGCGTAGTAGCGCTGCGCGTCCTCTTCGGTCGTCGCCGCTTCGCCGAGCATGTCGTACGAGTAGCGGAAGCCGCGCGCTTCGTACTTGCGGCTGTTGGCCAGCGCCTCGGAAATCGTCTCTCCGGTGACGAACTGCTCGCCCATCAGGCGCATCGCCATGTCCACGCCCTTGCGGATCAGCGGCTCGCCGCCACGGCCGATCAGGCGCGTGAGCGCCGACGACAGGCCCGCTTCGCTGTTGGTCGTCACGAGCTTGCCGGTGATCATCAGCCCCCAGGTCGCCGCGTTCACGAACAGCGACGGCGCGTGGCCGACGTGCGAGCGCCAGTCGCCCTTGCTGATCTTGTCGCGAATCAGCGCATCGCGGGTCGCGCGATCGGGGATCCGCAACAGCGCTTCGGCCAGACACATCAGCGCGACGCCTTCCTGGCTCGACAGCGAAAACTCGTGGATCAGCCCTTCGACGCCGCCGCCCGAGCTCTTCTCGCGCAGCGCCTCGACGAGCTGCGTCGCGAGCGTCTGCACGTCGGCCTGCAGGTTCGCCGGCAGGCGCGCCTGGCCGAGCAGGAACGGCACGCATTCCGGTTCGGGGCGGCGATACGCGGCCGTGATCGCCGCGCGCAACACCGATTGCGGCTGCACGTTCTGGGCGAACTCGAGGAACGGATGCGGCGAGTTGTCGTCGTCACCGTCCGGCGTCTGGCCGTCGGCGAGCTCCGTCACGCCGCTGCTGCCCGACAGTTCGGGCGGCAGCTGGCCGTGCTCGATCCGCTCGAGGTACGCGAAGATCGCCTGCTTGATCAGCCAGTGGGGAGTGCGCTCGAGACGCGCTGCCGCGTCTTTCAGGCGCGAGCGGAGAAGGTCGTCGACTTTGACGCCAAGAGTCGTGCTTGCCATGGTGGGTTGGTGCGCCGGTGCGAGCCCGGCAATGTGGTGTGAGAGGATGCGCGAAATCCTACGGCACGCAATAAAAAGGTGCAACCGAATTAAGAGATTGGTTGCACCTCGAAGTTACTCAATATAATCAGCCACTTATAAGGTTGCAACCTAGGGGTTGCCCGTGGTCGGTGGATCGGTGTTTTCCCTGATCGAGGGCGAGTTGGCGCGCGTGGGCAACCTTCGGTGTGCGCGGCGGAGGGGAAAGACGGGTTGCACTGGCCGGGTCGGCGGGTACCGCGGGCAGGTTTGGAACGCGCCCTGCGGAGATCGCATGCCGCTCGGCGCGGGCGGCGGGGTTGGCGGGTTGGCGGGTTGGCGGGTTGGCGGGTTGGCGGGTTGGCGGGTTGGCGGGTTGGCGGGTTGGCGGGTTGGCGGGTTGGCGGGTCGGCGGGTCGGCGGGTCGGCGGGTCGGCGGGTCGGCGGGTCGGCGGGTCGGCAGCTCGGCAGCTGGCAGCTCGGCAGCTCGGCAGCTCGGCAGCTCGGCAGCTCGGCAGCTCGGCAGCTCGGTACCGGGAAAGCGGCGCGCGGCAGACGACTGCTGCCGCGCCGCTCAGATATCCAGCGGATCGACCTCGACGCTCCACCGCAGCACGCCCTTCAGCGCGCGCAGTTCCGGCTGCCATGCGCGCAGCGCGTGCTGCAGCGCGGCCCGCGACGCGCTTTCGAGCAGCAGCTGCGCGCGGTGGACGTTCGCGACCTTCACGATCGTCATCGGCACCGCGTCGTACACGGTCACGCGATCGGCGCCCGGCAGCCCCGGCAACGCAGCCGCGGCCTGCAGCAGGAACGCGAGCGCCGCGTCGAGCGTGCGCCCTTCGGCGCGCAGCAGCGCCTGGTAGACGAACGGCGGCAGGTGCGCGTCGCGGCGCTCGCCGAGCGTCGAATTCGCGAAGCCGACGTAATCCTGCCGGCCGAGCGCGTGATACAGCGCGTGACGCGGATAACGCGTCTGCACGAGTACCTCGCCCGGCAGCCCCGCGCGCCCCGCGCGGCCGCTCACCTGCATCAGCTGCGCGAACAGCCGCTCGCTCGCGCGGAAGTCGTGCGAGAACAGCGCGGTGTCGGCATTGAGCACACCGACGAGCGACACGCGCTGGAAGTCGTGCCCCTTCGCGATCATCTGCGTGCCGACCAGGATGTCGACTTCACCGGCGTGCACATCCGAGAACAGCGCCTGCGCACTGCCCTTGCGCCGCGTGCTGTCCGCGTCGATCCGCAGGATCCGTGCGCCCGGCACGGCCTCGGCGAGCGCCTCCTCGATGCGCTGCGTGCCGCGCCCGAGCGGCGCGATGTCGACGTTCCCGCATTCCGGGCACGAACGCGGAATGCGCGCTTCCCAGCCGCAGTGATGGCAGCGCAACGCGTGCTCGGGTTTGTGCAGCACGACATAGGCGCTGCAGCGCGGGCAACCGGCGACCCAGCCGCACGCGTCGCACGCAAGCTGCGGTGCGTAGCCGCGCCGGTTCAGGAACACGAGGCTCTGCTCGCCGCGCTCGAGCCGCGCCTTCAGCGCCGCGACGAGCGGCCCCGACAGCCCGCCCATCGACGCGCGCCCACGCCGCCGCTCCTCTTCGAGATCGATCAGCCGCACGGTCGGCAGCGTCGCGTCGGCCACCGCGCGGCGCGACAGCGTGAGCCGCGTGTAGCGCCCCTGCTCGGCCTGCCACCAGGTCTCGAGCGACGGCGTCGCCGAACCGAGCACGACCGGAATGCCGAGATGCTTCGCGCGCCACACCGCGAGATCGCGCGCCGAATAGCGTAGCCCTTCCTGCTGCTTGTACGCGGGCTCGTGCTCCTCGTCGACGACGATCAGCGCGAGCGTCGGCAGCGACGCGAGCACCGCGAGCCGCGTGCCGAGCACGATCCGCGCGCGGCCCGTATGTGCGGCGAGCCAGTTGCGCGCCCGTTCGCCTTCGGCGAGCCCGCTGTGCAGCGTGACGATCGCGTCGTCGGCGAGCGTGCCTGCGAAGCGCGCGCGAAACGCGGCCTCGAACTGCGGCGTCAGGTTGATTTCGGGCACGAGCACGAGCGCCTGCGCGTCGGGCCGCGCATCGAGCAGCGCGGCGAGCGCATGCAGATACACCTCGGTCTTGCCGCTGCCGGTCACGCCATGCAGCAGGAACGGCGCGAAGCCCTGCGCGGCGCGGATCGCGTCGAGCGCCTCGGCCTGCTGGTCGGTGAGCGCCGGCGGCACAGTTCGTCCACCGGTTGTCGACAGGTTATCCACAGCTTTGGGCACAGGCGCGTCGGCCCAGCCGATTTCCTCGATCGCGACCCAGCCGCGCGCCGCCCAGTCGTCGAGCGTGGCCGCCGCCTTCGGATGCAATGCGCGCGCATCGGGCAGCGTCAGCGAATCGGTGTCGGCGAGTGCCTGCGCGAGCCGCCGCAACGCGGCCCCGCGCGCGGGCAGTGCGTCGGGCAGCGCCGTGCGGCCGGCTTCGGTCAGCCGGTGACGCACCTCGGGCGCCAGCAGCCGCCCCCAGCGCTCCGCGTCGCGCAGCGCCTGCGGCAACGCCGGCAGCGCGACTTCACCGCGACCGCGCTGGTAGTAGTCGGCCGCGAAAGAGACGAGCGCAAGCCAGTCCGGCGCCAGCGGCGGCAGCTCGGTGCAGATCGCGTCGATTGCCCGCAAGCGGGACGGCGGCACGTCGGTGTGAGTCGTCACTTCGCAGACGAGGCCGACGACCTGCCGCTTGCCGAACGGCACCTGCACAAGGGTGCCTGGCTCGGGCGCCGGCTGGACGTCGCAGCGGTAGTCGAACAGGGTGGCGAGCGGATGGTCGAGGGCGACCCGCAGGTAGGTGCCGTCCATCACCGCGCTCCGGCGGCGCACAGCACACGGACGACTTGCATCCGAGTCCGCATCACGGTGACGGACTTAAAGTAAAACTTCAGATTCGGCGCTAAGTTTTGGATTCGCATTAGGAATCGCCGTATACCCTGACCAGCCTGTGGATAACTTTGTTGAGAACTCCCCGTCCAATCGCCGCAAAGCGCGCGGGGCCGTGCTTTCCGCTGTTTCCGGCCGCCGTGTGCCGCGCCCCGCGGAGCCTTATTCCATAAGGCTGCTATTCAAATTACCCAACCATAGCGAGACAATTCGACCGATGCAGGGCTCTACCGCGCTGCAACGTGGAAAATGTGCATAAGTCAAGTCTTGACAAGCGATGGATCGGCAACCGGGGCGGGGTTGCGCCCTGTTTAGCGCCGACAGCGAAACGCCGTCATCCCGCAGTGCAGCATGACAACGCTTGCGCTCAGCCCGCCGCTCCGCTACGAATCTTGCGGCTGTGCGTGTGCACTTCGTCGACGAGTTCGGCGACGTGGTCGGGCGACGTGAACTGCGAGATGCCGTGGCCGAGGTTGAATACGTGGCCGGGATGATTGCCGTAGCTGTCGAGTACCGCGCGCGCCTGCTCGCGCACGGCGGCCGGCGGCGCAAACAGGATCGTCGGGTCGAGGTTCCCCTGCAGCGCAACGCGCCCCGCGACACGCTCGCGTGCGGCGCCGAGGTTGACCGTCCAGTCGAGCCCGACCGCGTCGACGCCGGTCGCCGCGATTTCCTCGAGCCACAGCCCGCCGCCCTTCGTGAAAGTGATCACCGGCACGCGCTCGCCGTCGTGCTCGCGCTTCAGTTGCGCGACCACGCGACGGATGTAGTCGAGCGAGAAGCGCTGGTATGCGCCGTCCGCCAGCGCGCCGCCCCACGTATCGAAGATCATCACGGCCTGCGCGCCGGCTTCGATCTGCGCGTTCAGGTACGCGGCCACGGCCTGCGCGTTCACGTCGAGGATGCGGTGCATCAGGTCGGGGCGCGAATACGCCATCGACTTCACCGTGCGGAAGTCGTCCGACCCACCGCCTTCGACCATGTAGCACGCGAGCGTCCACGGGCTGCCCGAGAAGCCGATCAGCGGCACGCGCTGGCGGCCCTGGCCGTCGGTCAGCGCGCGGCGAATCTCGCGCACGGCGCCCGTCACGTAGCCGAGCGTTTCCTCGATGTCGGGCACCGCGAGCTTCGCGACATCGGCCTCGGTGCGCACCGGATGCGCGAACTTCGGCCCTTCGCCGACCTGGAAGTCGAGGCCGAGGCCCATCGCGTCGGGAATCGTCAGGATGTCCGAGAACAGGATCGCGGCGTCGAGCGGGAAGCGCTCGAGCGGCTGCAGCGTCACTTCGGTCGCGTAATCGGGATTCTTCGCAAGGCCGAGGAAGCTGCCGGCGCGCGCGCGCGTCGCGTTGTACTCGGGCAGGTAGCGGCCAGCCTGGCGCATCAGCCAGATCGGCGTGTAGTCGGTCGGCTCGCGCAGAAGCGCACGCAGGAAGGTGTCGTTGAGCAGGGTATGGGCCACGGTAGGAGCGACGATGCGAAGGCAAAACGGCATTTTACCGGAGCGGGGCCGCATGGCTGCGTATGTCGATGCGATGGCGGCCATATGACGCGCGCGATGGCTCCGTTATGATCGGACGCTGATATCGAACCGATCCACGGAGGAGACCGATGAAGACATTTGCCACGCGCGCCGCGCTCGCCGCCGCCACCCTGCTTTGCTGCGCCGCCGCGCACGCGCAGGGTACGACCGCGACCGCACCGTCGTCCGCGGCCGCGGCCGGCTCGCGGCTCGACGACGTGCTCGCACGCGGCACGCTGCGCGTGTGCACGACGGGCGACTACAAGCCGTATTCGTACTACCGGAGCGACAGCCGCTTCGAGGGCATCGACATCGACATGGCCGAGTCGCTCGCGAAATCGCTCGGCGTGAAGGCCGACTTCGTGAAGACGAGCTGGTCGAACCTCACCAACGACTTCGTTGCGAAGTGCGATATCGCGGTCGGCGGCGTATCGACGACGCTCGAGCGCCAGAAGCGCGTGTTCTTCACGCAGCCGTACGTGGTCGACGGCAAGACGCCGATCGTGCGCTGCGCGGACGCAGACAAGTACCAGACCGTCGCGCAGATCGACCGGCCCGAGACCCGCGTGATCGTGAACCCGGGCGGCACCAACGAGCGCTTCGCGAAGCAGTTCTTCACGCACGCGAACCTGACCGTCTACCCTGACAACGTGACGATCTTCAAGCAGATCCTCGCGGGCAAGGCGGACGTCATGGTGACGGACGCATCCGAGACGCTGCTGCAGCAAAAGCTGAATCCGGGCCTGTGCTCGGTGCATCCGGACAAGCCGTTCCAGTTCGGCGAAAAGGCGTACATGGTGCCGCGCGGCGACGTCGTGTTCCAGCAGTATGTCGACCAGTGGCTGCACCTCGCGCTGTCGACCGGCGAATACCAGGCGATCGCCGACAAGTGGCTGAAGTAAGCGCGATCGCGGGCGGCAACGGCGGCCGATAGCAGACAACGCCGCCGCTATCGCAGCAGGCGAACGGGGCGCGGGCGGCGGTATGGCCGTCCGCCGCCCCCCGTTACACACGGCGCAGGGGGCTGAAGACGTAAAACCGCGAAAATTGGCCGAATGGCCGACTACCGCGCGCGCCGATCACGTTTCAAAATCTTTCTGACGAATGAATCGTCATATGCGATATGTGCCGCGCGATGCACATTGGGGCGTATAAATCGGCCATTCACCGATGCTGATACGCATGAAAAACGCATTATGTGCAACCGCTGAAAACTCTGCGGAAAAGATGGGTAAATATGACCTTTTTCAGGACCCCGAAAACAGCAAAAAATCCCGGAAAGCCTTATCTGGCGGGCGTTACAACCTGAAACACTTTGTTACCGCGAGGGGTGAGCAATTCGCCCACAATGGCCTCAACGGTTTCAACACGGATGCGGTCTCGTGTGCCAAGTGTGAGCGGACGCGAAGCGCTGCGAGCCAGTCGGTCACGTACCGAAGCCCTTCCGAGGGGCATCCCTGTTGGAGTCGTTTCCGGCCCCCCGCCGGATCCGGTTTCATCTTTGGTCTCCTCGCGCTAACCCCGTAGCGTGTGGTTTTTAGCGGGCTAATAAGCCCGCTTTTTTTCGTCCATCGAAAACGCAACGGCCCGCAGGCCGCCGCGTTTTTTTCCTGCCGCCGGCCAACCGGCCTCTCACGCGGTCTTCTGCACGTCCAGCTTCAGTTCCTCGATCATCCGGTCGCGCATCACGAACTTCTGCACCTTGCCCGTCACCGTCATCGGCAGCTCGTCGACGAAGCGGATGTAGCGCGGAATCTTGTAGTGCGCGATCTGGCCGCTGCAGAACGCGCGCACGTCGTCCTCGGTCATCTGCTCGTCCGCGCGCAGCACGATCCACGCGCACAGCTCCTCGCCGTATTTCGGATCCGGCACGCCGAACACCTGCGCGCTCTGAATCTTCGGATGCCTGAACAGAAATTCCTCGATCTCGCGCGGATACACGTTCTCGCCACCGCGGATCACCATGTCCTTCAGCCGACCGACGATATTGCAGTAGCCGTCCGCGTCGAGCGTCGCGAGGTCGCCCGTATGCATCCAGCCGTCGACCAGCACCTCGCGCGTCTTCGCGTCGTCGTCCCAATAGCCGAGCATCACCGAATAGCCCTTCGTGCACAGCTCGCCCGTCGCGCCGACCGGCACGATCTCGCCGTTCGGATCGACGATCTTCACCTCCAGGTGCGGCTGGATGCGCCCGACCGTCGTCGTGCGCTTCTCGAGCGGATCGTCGGTCGAGCTCTGGAACGACACGGGGCTCGTCTCCGTCATCCCGTACGCGATCGTGATCTCGCGCAAATGCATCTGCGACACGACGCGCTTCATCGTCTCGATCGGGCACGGCGAGCCGGCCATGATGCCGGTGCGCAGCGTCGACAGGTCGAACTTCGCGAAGTCCGGATGATCGAGCTCCGCGATGAACATCGTCGGCACGCCATGCAGCGCGGTACAGCGTTCGTCGGCCACGGCCGCGAGCGTCGCGATCGGATCGAACGCCTCGCCGGGGAATACCATCGCCGCGCCCTTCGACACGCACGCGAGCACGGCCAGCACCATCCCGAAGCAGTGATACAACGGCACCGGGATGCAGAGCGAATCCTGTTCGGTGAAGCGCATCGCCGCCGCGATCGAGCGTGCGTTGTTGACGACGTTGCGGTGCGTGAGCGTCGCGCCCTTCGGGCTGCCGGTCGTGCCGCTCGTGAACTGGATGTTGATCGGCTCGGTGGCCACGAGCGTCGCGCCGATCGCGTCGAGCCGCGCGACATCGAGCGTGTCGCGGCCGCGCGCCATCACGTCCGCGAAGCGGAACATGCCGGCCGGCGCCGCCTCGCCCATCGAAACGATCGTTCGCAGGCTCGGCACGCGCGCCGCATGCAGGTCGCCCGGCGTCGCGCTCGCGAGCTCCGGCGCGATGGTCTGCAGCATCTCGACGTACGCGGACGTCTTGAAGCGCTCGGCCGCGATCACGGCCTTGCAGCCCACCTTGTTCAGCGCGTATTCGAGTTCCGCGAGCCGGTAGGCCGGGTTGATGTTGACGAGCACCGCGCCGATCCGCGCGGTCGCGAACTGCGTGAGCAGCCATTCGCTGCGGTTCGGCGACCAGATGCCGACGCAGTCGCCCTTCACGATCCCGAGCGCGACGAGGCCCGCCGCGAGCACGTCGACCTCGCGTGCGAATTCGCGCCAGGTCCAGCGCACCTGCTGTTCTCGGAACACGACGGCCGGACGATCGGGAAAGCGGCCGGCCGTGTCGAGCAGGAACCGGCTGATCGTCGCTTCGGATAGCGGCACGTCGGTCGCGCCGCGCACGTACGACAGTCCGTTTTCGGGCGCGATCAGCGCCCCCTTGCCAAGGTCTGCTGCCATCGATGTCTCCGTCCGTTTTTGTCTGATCGGCCCGGCGCGCGGCTCGCGCGCGTGCCTGCTCCGCCACGATCGCGGCGGACTGCCTCTACCCGGATGATGCCGCGCTCTGCTGACGACACTCTGACATCAAATCGCGGCGGACGGATGAAATAGCACGACCGGACGATACGATCCGGCCCGCAAAAAACAGACGAAAACGACGGGCGAAAAAAAAGCAGCCCGAAGGCTGCTTTCTTTCGCGGGATACGCGCGCGCGGCTTAGTGCCGGCTGCGAATCTTCGCCAGACGCTGGATCGCTTCGAGCTGCGCCATCGCGGTCGCGAGCTCGGATTGCGCCTTTGCGAGGTCGAGGTCCGACTTCGCGTTCTGCAGCGTTTCCTCGGCACGCTTGCGCGCTTCCTCGGCTTTCGCCGCGTCGAGGTCCTTGCCGCGGATCGCGGTATCGGCGAGCACCGTCACGGCGCCCGGCTGCACTTCGAGAATGCCGCCTGCGACGAACACGAATTCGTCGTTGCCGCCCTCGACTTCGATGCGCACCGCACCCGGACGAATCCGGGTGATGAGCGGCGTGTGGCCCGGCAGAATGCCCAGCTCACCCGTTTCGCCCGGCAGCGCGACGAATTTCGCCTCGCCCGAGAAGATCTGCTCTTCCGCGCTGACGACGTCTACTTTGATGGTTGCCATATCGACTCCTGTCGATCGAAGCGAGCACTCGAGCGCTTACTCCGATCCCATGCACGGCGGGTTGAGCGTATTGCGTGGGCGCCTGTCCGCGAACGGATACCATCACGGTATCCCTCACGAACGTACCGGCGCCCGCTGCGTTACGCCTGACCCTTACGAGATCTTCTTGGCCTTTTCGAAGGCTTCGTCGATCGTGCCGACCATGTAGAACGCCTGTTCCGGCAGGTGGTCGCACTCGCCGTCGACGATCATCTTGAAGCCACGGATCGTTTCCTTCAGCGGCACGTACTTGCCCGGCGAGCCCGTGAACACTTCAGCGACGTGGAACGGCTGCGACAGGAAACGCTGGATCTTACGCGCACGTGCGACCGACAGCTTGTCTTCCGGCGACAGTTCGTCCATGCCCAGAATCGCGATGATGTCGCGCAGTTCCTTGTAGCGCTGCAGCGTCTGCTGAACGCGACGGGTGATCGAGTAGTGCTCTTCACCGATCACGTTCGGGTCGATCTGGCGCGACGTCGAGTCGAGCGGGTCGACCGCCGGGTAGATACCCAGCGAAGCGATGTCACGCGACAGAACGACGGTTGCGTCCAGGTGGCCGAAGGTGGTTGCCGGCGACGGGTCGGTCAAGTCGTCCGCAGGGACGTACACGGCCTGAACCGACGTAATCGAGCCCTTCTTGGTCGACGTGATGCGCTCTTGCAGCTTGCCCATTTCTTCAGCCAGCGTCGGCTGATAGCCCACTGCCGACGGCATACGGCCGAGCAGTGCCGACACTTCGGTACCGGCCAGCGTGAAACGGTAGATGTTGTCGACGAAGAACAGCACGTCGAGGCCTTCGTCACGGAAGTGCTCGGCCATCGTCAGGCCGGTCAGCGCGACGCGCAGACGGTTGCCCGGCGGCTCGTTCATCTGGCCGTACACCAGCGCGACCTTGTCGAGAACGTTCGAGTCCTTCATTTCGTGGTAGAAGTCGTTCCCTTCACGGGTACGCTCGCCCACGCCCGCGAACACGGAGTAACCGCCGTGTTCCTTCGCGATGTTGTTGATGAGCTCCATCATGTTGACGGTCTTGCCCACGCCTGCACCACCGAACAGGCCAACCTTGCCGCCCTTCGCGAACGGGCAGATCAGGTCGATGACCTTGATACCCGTTTCGAGCAGTTCGGTCGACGGCGACAGTTCGTCGAACGCCGGAGCCTTCTGGTGGATCGAACGCGTCGTTTCGCTTTCGATCGGGCCGGCTTCGTCGATCGGACGGCCGAGCACGTCCATGATACGACCGAGGGTCGGCTTGCCGACCGGAACCGAAATCGGCTTGCTCGTGTTCTTCACGGTCAGGCCGCGGCGCAGGCCGTCGGATGCACCCAGACAGATGGTACGGACCACGCCGTCGCCCAGCTGCTGCTGGACTTCGAGCGTCAGTTCCGAGCCATCGAGAATGAGCGCGTCGTAGATCTTCGGCATGCTGTCGCGCGGGAATTCCACGTCGATAACGGCGCCGATGCACTGTACGATCTTGCCTTCTACCAAAGCAGCAGTACTCATCGCTTTTCCTTTAAATACCTGATTCTTTACTCGCGCAAAGGCGCAGTTGTCGTCCGTGGCGCGCGCTTAAACAGCGGCTGCGCCGCCGACGATCTCCGACAGTTCTTTCGTAATCGCGGCCTGGCGGCTCTTGTTGTACACGAGCTGCAGTTCGCTGATCACCGTCTTCGCGTTGTCGGACGCGGCCTTCATCGCGACCATCCGCGCCGATTGCTCGGACGCCATGTTCTCCGCGACGGCCTGGTACACCAGCGCCTCGACGTAACGCACGAGCAGTTCGTCGACGACTGCCTGCGCGTCCGGCTCGTAGATGTAGTCCCACGACGTGGCCGGCGTACCGTCATCGGCTTCGAAGTGTTCCGACGACAGCGGCAGCAGCTGCTCGATCACGGCTTCCTGCTTCATCGTGTTGACGAAGCGCGTGTAAGCGATATAGACCGCCGACAGCTTGCCTTCCGAGTACAGATCGAGCTGCGTCTTCACGGCGCCGATCAGCTTGTCCAGATGCGGGGTGTCGCCGAGGTGCACGACCTGCGACATCACCTTCGCGCCGAAGCGGTTCAGGAACCCGAGGCCCTTGCCGCCGATCGCGGTGGCTTCGACCTTCTGGCCCTTCTCTTCCAGCTCCTTGAACTTCTGCACCGTCGCACGCAGCACGTTGGTGTTCAGACCGCCGCAAAGACCCTTGTCCGTCGTGACGAGGATGATGCCGGCCGTCTGCGCGCCGTCGTTTGCCACCATGAACGGGTGGCGGTACTCCGGGTTCGCACGGCTCATGTGCGCGGCGATGGCACGGACCTTGTCTGCATACGGACGAGCGGCGCGCATGCGTTCCTGCGCGCGACGCATCTTCGATGCAGCCACCATCTCCATCGCCTTCGTGATCTTGCGCGTGTTCTGCACGCTCTTGATCTTGCCGCGAATTTCCTTCATTCCAGCCATAGCTTGCTCCTTGACCGAAGCGGCGCGGGCGCATCAGCACCCGCGCGGCCTCAGTGTGTCACTCGCGGATCAATAGGCACCGGACTTCTTGAAGGATTCGATCGCCGAGCGCAGCGCGCCTTCGTCGTCCTTCGAGAGATCCTTGGTGTCTTCGATGCGCTTGATGAGGTCAGCGTGGCTGGTCTTCAGGTTGTCGCGCAGGCCCTTCTCGAACGACAGCACTTGCTTGACGTCGAGATCGTCGAGGTAGCCGTTGTTCGCGGCGTACAGCGACACGGCCAGTTCCCAGACCTGCAGCGGCTGGTACTGCGGCTGCTTCAGCAGTTCCGTCACGCGGCGGCCGCGCTCGAGCTGCTTGCGGGTCGCTTCGTCGAGGTCCGATGCGAACTGCGCGAATGCGGCCAGTTCACGGTACTGCGCGAGGTCGGTACGGATACCGCCCGACAGCTTCTTCACGACCTTCGTCTGAGCGGCGCCACCGACTCGCGACACCGACACGCCGGCGTTGATTGCCGGGCGGATGCCTGCGTTGAACAGGTCGGTTTCCAGGAAGATCTGGCCGTCGGTAATCGAGATCACGTTCGTCGGAACGAACGCGGTCACGTCGCCAGCCTGCGTTTCGATGACCGGCAGTGCCGTCAGCGAGCCGCTCTTGCCCTTCACTTCGCCGTTCGTGAACTTCTCGACGTACTCTTCCGACACGCGAGCAGCACGCTCGAGCAGACGCGAGTGCAGATAGAACACGTCGCCCGGGTACGCTTCACGGCCCGGCGGGCGGCGCAGCAGCAGCGAGATCTGACGGTATGCCCAAGCTTGCTTGGTCAAGTCGTCATAGATGATCAGCGCGTCTTGGCCGCGGTCGCGGAAGTATTCGCCCATCGTGCAGCCGGCGTACGGCGCGAGGTACTGCATCGCTGCCGAATCCGAAGCCGAAGCGGCGACGACGATCGTGTATTCCATCGCGCCCGTTTCTTCGAGCTTGCGAACCACGTTCATGATCGACGAAGCCTTCTGGCCGATCGCGACGTAGATACAGATCAGGTCCTTGCCCTTCTGGTTGATGATCGCGTCGAGCGCCACCGCGGTCTTGCCGCACTGACGGTCGCCGATGATCAGCTCACGCTGGCCACGGCCGATCGGCACCATCGCGTCGATCGACTTGATGCCCGTCTGCACCGGCTGCGACACC
Organism: Burkholderia sp. BCC1998; assembly: GCF_905339875.1. Lineage (NCBI taxonomy): Bacteria > Pseudomonadati > Pseudomonadota > Betaproteobacteria > Burkholderiales > Burkholderiaceae > Burkholderia > Burkholderia sp. BCC1998. The sequence goes on along the minus strand of NZ_CAJPHE010000010.1, from coordinate 93,047 downwards.
GACTTACGCCAGATCACGCCCGGGGCGATCTTTTCGATCGCGTCGGTCAGCTTCGCGTTGACCGGGCCCTTGCCGTCGATCGGGTTGCCGAGCGCATCGACCACGCGGCCGACGAGTTCCGGACCAACCGGGACTTCGAGAATGCGGCCCGTCGTCTTGACGATGTCGCCTTCCGAGATGTGTTCGTATTCGCCGAGAATCACCGCGCCGACCGAGTCGCGCTCGAGGTTCAGCGCGAGGCCGAACGTGTTGCCCGGAAACTCGAGCATTTCGCCCTGCATCACGTCCGACAGGCCGTGGATACGCACGATACCGTCGGTCACGGAGATCACGGTGCCCTGGTTGCGAACGTCTGCGCTCGCTTCAAGGCCCTGGATCCGGCTCTTGATCAGCTCGCTGATCTCAGAGGGATTGAGTTGCATTATTCGCTCCTGATAGTCAATTCTGTTGCGTGCCGGCGTGGCGCTCAGGCGGTCAAGGCAGCCTGCATCGATGCGAGGCGCGCGCGAACCGAGGTGTCGAGCACTTCGTCGCCGACCGTCACGCGCACGCCGCCGATCAGCGACGAATCGACTTCGACCGTCGGCTTCAGCTTGCGCTTGAACTTGCGTTCGAGGCCAGAGACGAGGCTTTCGAGATCCGCGCCGTTCAGCGGGAACGCGCTCACGATCTCGGCGTCGGCTGCACCTTCACGTTCGTTCTTGAGCGCCTCGAACTGCTCGGCGATTTCCGGCAGCAGCGCGATGCGATGATTGTCGACCAGCATCTGCACGAAGTTCTTCGCTTCGGCGCCGGCCGCGACCGGCGACTTCACCGCAGCAAGCAGCAACTCGGCTACTTGCGTGCGCGTCACCTTCGGGCTCGACGCGACCGACAGCACTTCCGGCAGACGCGCAACCTGGGCCAGCTCTTGCACGAGCGTGGACCAGGCGGCGATGTCACCTCCCTCGGCCACGCGGAACAGCGCTTCTGCGTAAGGGCGGGCGATGGTTGCAAGTTCGGCCATGATCAGAGCTCGGCTTTCAGTTGATTCAGCAGTTGGGCGTGGGCCGTTTGATCGACTTCGCGCTTCAGGATCTGCTCGGCGCCCTTCACGGCCAGCGCGGCGACTTCGCCACGCAGCGCTTCGCGCGCCTTCACGATTTGCTGTTCTGCTTCCGCTTTCGCCTGGGCGACGATGCGGGCGGCTTCAGCCTGGGCGTTGGCCTTGATTTCCTCGGCGACCGCCTGGGCACGCTTTTCAGCGTCGGCGATGCGCTGCTGGCCGTCGTTGCGGGCCTGCGCGAGTTCCTGGTCCACGCGCTTGTGCGCTGCGTCGAGTTCCGCCTTGCCCTTCTCCGCGGCTGCGAGGCCGTCGGCGATCTTCTTCGAACGTTCGTCGAGGGCGTTGATCAACGGCGGCCACACGAATTTCATCGTGAACCACGCGAGGACCAGGAACACGACCATTTGCGCAAACAGAGTTGCGTTGAGATTCACGGTGTTTCCTTATCTGCTATTCCGGAAAAATGAAACGGTAAGGCGCTCATCGAGTTGCATTCGATCAGCGCCCCAAGTCTCCGTTCCGCCCTGCGCCGGCTCACGCCGGTCGCATATTTCCGAGGAACCTTAGCCTGCGACGAGCTTCGACAGGAGCGGGTTCGCGAACGCGAACAGCATTGCGACACCAACGCCGATCAGGAATGCAGCGTCGATCAGGCCGGCCAGCAGGAACATCTTCGTTTGCAGCGGGTTGATGAGTTCCGGCTGACGTGCGCAGGCTTCGATGTACTTGCCACCCATCAGCGCGATACCGATACAGGCGCCGATTGCACCCAGGCCGATGATGATGCCGATACCGATGGCGGTCAGACCCTGGATGTTGGCGATGTAAGCTTGCATGATCACTCCTTTGTGAAAAGACTTGGAACTGAGATTTAAAAAACTAAAACGGAAACTCTTTTTTGCACGCCGCGCTTAGTGCTTGTCGTGCGCTTGGCCGAGATACACCAGCGTCAGCATCATGAAGATGAATGCCTGCAACAGAACAATCAGGATGTGGAAGATTGCCCAGACGCTACCCGCGATCACGTGACCAACGAAGCCGAGGAACGTTGCGTCGCCACCGAAGCTCCACATGCTGCCGAGCAGGGCGATCAACAGGAACAACAGCTCACCCGCGTACATGTTGCCGAACAGCCGCATGCCGAGGGAGACGGTCTTCGCGAGATATTCGACGATGTTGAGCGCGAGGTTAGGGATCCACAGCAGCGGGTGGGCACCGAACGGGGCCGACAGCAGCTCATGCACAAAGCCGCCCGCGCCCTTGATCTTGATGCTGTAGTAGATCATCAGGACGAACACGCCGAGCGCGATGCCGAGCGTGCCGTTCAGGTCGGCCGTCGGGACGATGCGATGGTGGGAAATCACGTCCGACAGACCGAGCAGGCCGATCACGCGGCCCGGCAGGTCGACGGGGAGGAAGTCGAGGGAGTTCATCAGCGCGACCCACACGAACACCGTGAGGGCGAGCGGAGCGATGAAGGTGCGGTTGCCGTGGACGATGGCCTTCGATTGATCCTCGACCATTTCGACGAGCATCTCGATTGCGCACTGGAAACGGCCCGGCACGCCCGACGTCGCCTTGCGGGCGGCCAGACGCAGCAGGAGGATCGTCACGATGCCGCACACGATCGACCAGAACAGCGTGTCGAGGTTCCAGACGTGGATGTCGAAAATCGACGTCTGATGCGAGGTGGAGAAATTCTGCAAGTGGTGCGCAATGTACTCGGACGGATCCGGACCGCGCGTGCCTTCGCTAGCTGCCATATCGTTAATGCCACCCAAATTGTCGAAAATCGTTTTGCCCCGTTCCGCAATACGCTATTGCCGCGATTGCGGGAACGGGCCGGTGCGGTTCGTTGTCGAAACCGCACGCTGCTTGTTGCTTACCGCCAGGCCAGCGCGATCCAGTACGTCTTCAGCACGACGAGGTAGGTGACGAGGAGTGCAGGCCAGTGCACGCCGGCGTAGCCGTATGCCACTGCGGCGAACATCCCGATCGTCACGCCGAGCTTCAGGGCTTCGCCCATCACCCAGCTCATCACGGTGGCCGAGCCACCTGCCTTCAGTCGTGCCACGAACAACGCGCTTGGCACCCAGCCGATCGCCCCGCCCAGAAACGCGGATTGCGCAGCGGCGCCCGGCGACTTTGAAAACAGCCACCACGCCAGCGTTGCAACCAGGGACAAGACCACCTGCGCGATCACCACCTTGTAGGGGGTCACGCGCGACGGCTTGCTCACGTCCGGACCGAACAACCTCTCGGCTTCCGTCCGCGTGAGCGGAACGATGTTGTTATCTTGCTGCTCGGCATCCCAGTCGTCGTCATCGGACTCGCGCCGCTCGCCGGCCGCTGAAGCGGTGCGTTGCGCTCGGTGATCATCGTGCCTGTCGTTCGGCGCCTGACCCGCCATCGCAATCTTCCGCAAAATCCTTGAACCCGGCCCCTGCTTTCCGAAAGCTTTCAGGGGTGCCTAGCTAACAAATCCGGGCGATTGTAAGCGATAGTTGCAAGTGATTCAAGGCTTTAGACGCGACAAAAACCTGCGTAAAACGACGCCTCATCATGTGAAAAACGCGCGAATCCACGACGTACGATGACAGTTGTAAGGTCGCTTTTTTGCACCGGTATTTCTTGCCCGAAAAAGTCCGGCGACGAGGCAATGACGTGGCATCGACGCCTGGTGCGGGCGACACCGGCGCGACGCGTTTGCAGCAGGAATTCCGCTGTGACGCGATCACGGATAATGATCCGGCGCAGCGATGCGAAGGAGAGGAAATACTGTGACCACCGCGACGAGCGCGATGCGTGAAATACGCTCGCACGCGAGCGCGTCGATGCCAGCAATCAGTTGTTGTGCCACCACAGTCGATCGACTGTGGATCGCCGCACTTATCAACAGCCCCCGGTTTCTCACCCACTGCGAATGCTGTGCCCCACCCCGTCAAGCTTGCAGCACGCCTGCACCGCAGGCGGCCGCATCGCTTAACCGCGCACGAGCAACCACGCACCCAATGCCGCGCTCACCAGCGCGAACGGGATCGACACGAGGTGAAACGGCAGCCACATGCGCGGCTCCTTCGCGAGACGCACCGCGATCAGGTTCGCGAGCGAACCGATCGCGAAACCGAAACCGCCGACCGATACGCCGAACGCGAGCGCCCGCCAGTCGCGCGTGAATTCCGACAGCAGGATCGCCGCCGGCACGTTGCTGATGCCCTGCGACAGCACCGCGCCTGCCGCGAACACGCGCAGCGGCGAATCGAGGTGAGTCCGCGCGATCGCGTCGTGCACGACGGGCAACGCGGCCGCGCTGCGCAGCACGACGAACATCAGCACGAAGATCAGCAGCAGCAGCCAGTCGATCTTCAGGACTGCATCACGTCTCGCCACCAGCAGCGCGATCACGACGGCAATCAGGCCCGGCACGGGATGGTGCGCATCGGCGAGCAGCACGAACGCACCGAACAGCACCGCCGCGAGCAACGCATGCAGGCGCTGGACGGGGACGGCCTGGACGTCTCCAGACAGATCGAGCGGCTTCGCGCGAAACGCACACGCCGTCAGCACGAGCAGCAGCGCCATCAGCGCCAGCGCGAGCGGCCCGAGCGTGACGACGAAGCGGCCGAACGACACGCCGCTCAATTGCCACAGGAACAGGTTCTGGGGATTGCCGAGCGGAGTCGCGACGGACCCCGCATTGACGGCCAGCGCGACCACGATCACGAGCCGCCGGAAAGGCAGCGGCGTCAGCAGGCGCAGCGACACCATCAGCGGCACGACGACGAACAGCGCGACATCGTTGGTGAGCCACATCGCGAGCGCCGCCGCGAACACGACGAGCAACATCGCCAGCCCGCGCTCGGAATGCACGTGATGCACGATGCGATGCGCGAGCCACATCAGGCACCCGGACAGCTCGAGCGCCTTGGTCAGCATCAGCAGACCCGCGAGCGTCGCGACGGTCTGCCAGTCGACGAGACCGGCCAATGCGGCAATTGGTTGCGGACGCAACAATTGAAGAATAATCAGTGCAAGCGCCAGTACCGCCAGCACCGGCTCCTGCATCAGCCATCCGAGCCATCGGCGCGGCGCTGCCGCGCCCATGTTCTCCGTCAATCGCACCTCGTTACTCTTCCGTCGCGACGTTGCCGCGAAGGCGCGCGAGAATGCCCTCGAGCGCGTCGAGGTTGCCGAAGTCGATCAGCACCTGCCCTCGCCCGCGGCGGCCGAGCTTGATCTTCACCGTCGACGCGAGCAGGTCGGACAACTCTTCCTCGAGACGGCGCGTGTCGCGGCCGCCGTCATCCTTCGCGCGCGCCTTCACCGCCGGCGCTTCCTTCGTCGTGTGCGCGACCAGCTTCTCGGTCTCGCGCACCGACATGCGCTTGTTGACGACCTGATGCGCGAGCGTGATCTGCGTCGCGGCGTCGACCGCGAGCAGCGCGCGCGCGTGCCCCATGTCGAGATCGCCGGCCAGCAGCATCGTCTGCACTGGCGAAGCGAGGTTCAGCAGGCGCAGCAGGTTCGATACCGCGCTGCGCGAACGGCCGACCGATTCGGCCGCCTGTTCGTGCGTGAAACCGAACTCGTCGAGCAGACGCTGGATACCGTGCGCCTCTTCCAGCGGGTTCAGGTCCTCGCGCTGGATGTTCTCGATCAGCGCCATCGCCGCGGCGGCCTGATCGGACACGTCCTTCACGAGCACCGGCACTTCGTCGAGGCCAGCCAGGCGTGCCGCGCGGAAACGCCGCTCGCCTGCGATGATCTCGTATTTGTCAGACGAAATGGGGCGTACCAGGATCGGCTGCATCACGCCTTGCGCGCGAATGCTGGCCGCCAGCTCCTGCAGGCTGCCTTCGTCCATCCGCGTCCGCGGCTGGTACTTGCCGGCCTGCAGCTTGCCGAGCGCGAGCGTGTTCGGTGCCCCTTCGATCTTCACCGCTTCGGTGATGTCCGCACTGCCGCCGAGCAGCGCTTCGAGGCCACGTCCCAAGCCCTTCTTCTTTGGTACCGCGTTCATGTCTTTCTTCCTCGCTTCGCTCATGTCCGGATCACGACACCTCGAACGCGCGCACGCGATCGATCATCTCGGCACCGAACTGGAGATACGCCTGCGCACCGCGCGAATTGCGGTCGAACACGACGCCCGGCAACCCGTAACTCGGCGCTTCCGCGAGGCGCACGTTGCGCGGAATCACAGCGTCGAACACCTTGTCGCCGAAGTGCGCTTTCAGTTGATCGGAGACTTGCTGCTGCAGCGTGATGCGCGGATCGAACATCACGCGCAACAAGCCGATGATCTTCAGGTCGCGATTCATGTTCGCGTGGACCTGCTTGATCGTGTTGACGAGATCCGACAACCCTTCCAGCGCGAAGTACTCGCACTGCATCGGGATCACGACGCCGTGCGCCGCGCACAGCCCGTTCAGCGTCAGCAGCGACAGCGTCGGCGGGCAATCGATCAGCACGAAGTCGTAGTCGTCGGCCACATGCTCGAGCGCGGCCTTCAACCGACGCTCGCGGTTGTCGATGCTGATCAGTTCGATCTCGGCACCCGACAGCTCGCGGTTGGCCGGCAGCACGTCGTACGTGACGCCCTCCGGACGCACGCGCGCGTCCGTCACCGAGACGCCGTCAACCAGCACTTCGTACACGGTCGACTCGCAGGCGGCCTTGTCGATCCCGCTACCCATCGTCGCGTTGCCCTGCGGGTCGAGATCGATCAGCAGGACTCGTTGCTCCTGCGCTGCAAGGCTTGCGGCGAGATTGACCGATGTCGTCGTCTTGCCGACGCCCCCCTTCTGGTTCGCAACGCAGAAGATCTTTGCCATCGTTGGTGTGTTCCCTTTACCTTCAAACAAACAGCGCGCTACCGCGCGCCTTCAATTCGCCTCGTCGACGGTGACCTCGATCAGATGCCGTTCGGCATCGAGCATCGGCACCGCCAGCCGCATCGTCTGCTTTACGCGACTGCCTTCCGGCAGCCGTGCAATTTCGTCGTCCGGGTGGACACCCTTCATTGCCCAGATCGATCCGCCGGGCGCGACGAGATGTCGAGCAAGTTTAACGAAGTCGGATAGATCCGCGAAGGCGCGGGATACGATCATGTCGAATTTTTCCGGCACTTCGACACCCGGCTGCAGCGATTCGACCCGCCCGGTGACGACCGACAGGTTCGCGAGCTTCAGCTCCGCACGCATCTGCGTCTGGAATGCAGACTTCTTCTGCACGATATCGTTCAGCGTCACTTGCCAGTCCGGCCGGACGATCGCCAGCACGATACCGGGCAACCCGCCGCCCGAACCCACGTCGAGCACGCGCGCCGATGCACGGTCGCGCAGATGCGGAACGATGGAGAGTGAATCAAGAATGTGCTGGATCAGCATCTGCTTCGGGTCGCGGATCGCGGTCAGGTTGTAGACCGCGTTCCACTTGCCGAGCAGCGCGACGTAATCGAGCAGCTGGTTGCGTTGTGTGTCCGTCAATGCGATGTCGAGCGCGGCCGTGCCGTCGACGAGCATTTGTTCAAGTACGTCCCGATTAACCGCCGGCGCGCGACGGGCCGTCATTGTTGCGTCGGGACGGTGCCGTCCCCCTGCTCGGTCGCCTCTGCGGCAGTGCCATTACGACGGCCGAGGCCACGGCGCTTCAGGTGCACCATCAGCAGCGAGATCGCAGCCGGCGTGACGCCCGAGATCCGCGATGCCTGGCCGATTGTTTCCGGCCGGAACTCGTTGAGCTTCTGGCTCACTTCGAACGACAGGCCGCGCACCTCGCGATAGTCGATACCGTCCGGCAGGCGCGTGTTCTCGTTCGCATCATTGCGCTCGATCTCGCTCGCCTGGCGTTCGATATAGCCCTGATATTTGATACCGATCTCGACCTGCTCCTTGATCTGCTCGAGCAGCACCGGATCGTCGGCCAACGGCTCCGCCGGACCGCATTCGCCGCCCTTCAGGCCGCACACGCCGTCGTAGCTGATACCCGGGCGACGCAGCAGTTCGGCGAGGCTGTACTCGTGATCGATCGCCTTGCCGAGCAGCGCGGTCGCCTCTTCCGGCGGCAGCGTCTTCGGCGTGACCCATGTCGACTTCAGTCGTTCGGTTTCACGTGAAACAGCGTCGCGCTTCCGGCTAAACGCATCCCAGCGCACGTCGTCGACCAGGCCCAGCTCGCGGCCGATCTCGGTCAGGCGCATGTCCGCATTGTCTTCACGCAGGCTCAAACGATACTCGGCACGGCTCGTGAACATCCGGTACGGCTCCGCCACGCCACGCGTGACGAGGTCGTCGACCAGCACGCCAAGGTACGCCTGGTCGCGACGCGGGCACCATGCGTCCTTCTCCTGCACGTAACGGCCTGCGTTCAGACCGGCCAGCAGGCCTTGAGCGGCCGCTTCTTCATAGCCCGTCGTGCCGTTGATCTGGCCCGCAAAGAACAGCCCGTTGATCGCCTTCGTCTCGAGCGATGCCTTCAGCGCGCGCGGGTCGAAGTAGTCGTATTCGATCGCATAGCCGGGGCGCAGGATGTGCGCATTCTCGAGGCCGCGCATCGAGTGCACGAGTTCGAGCTGCACGTCGAACGGCAGGCTCGTCGAAATCCCGTTCGGATAGAACTCGTTGGTCGTCAGCCCTTCCGGCTCGAGGAAGATCTGGTGCGATTCCTTCGACGCGAACCGGTGGATCTTGTCCTCGATCGACGGGCAGTAACGCGGGCCGACACCTTCGATCACGCCTGTATACATGGGCGACCGGTCGAGGCCGCCGCGAATGATGTCGTGCGTGCGCTCGTTCGTATGCGTGACCCAGCACGGCAACTGCTGCGGATGTTGCTCCGCACGGCCCAGGAACGAGAACACCGGGATCGGATCGAGGTCGCCCGGCTGCTCGTCCAGCTTCGAAAAATCGATCGAGCGGCCGTCGATACGCGGCGGCGTACCGGTCTTCAGGCGGCCCTGCGGCAGCTTCAGCTCCTTCAGACGCGCCGACAGCGACACGGCCGCCGGATCGCCCGCGCGACCGCCCGTGTAATTGTTCAGGCCGACGTGAATCTTGCCGTCGAGGAAGGTACCTGCCGTCAGCACCACCGCACGTGCGCGGAATCGGATGCCGATCTGCGTGACGGCGCCCACCACGCGGTCGCCTTCGACCATCAGATCGTCGACGGCCTGCTGGAACAGCCACAGGTTCGGCTGGTTCTCGAGCCGGTGGCGGATCGCAGCCTTGTACAGGATACGGTCGGCCTGCGCACGCGTCGCGCGCACGGCCGGGCCTTTCGACGAATTCAGGATCCGGAACTGAATACCGCTCTCGTCCGTCGCGGCGGCCATCGCGCCGCCGAGCGCATCGACTTCCTTGACCAGATGGCCCTTGCCAATGCCGCCGATCGACGGATTGCAGCTCATCTGCCCGAGCGTTTCGATGTTATGGGTCAGCAGCAGCGTCTTCGCACCCATACGGGCCGATGCCAACGCGGCCTCCGTGCCGGCGTGCCCGCCGCCGACGACGATGACGTCAAATTCTGTGGGAAAAAGCATGGTGGATTCCGCGCGCAGGACTGCGCACGAACCTATCTGAGAAATGTATGGGCCGAATTATAGCGGGTTCGGTTTTCACCCGAAGGCCGTCCGAATGGTAGGGACCGTTCATTTAGCCGGTTTTTTTTCGGCCGATCGGCCGAGCTGTGCCGCCTGGTCGGCCTTGGCGGCGCTGGCGCGACCTCACTGCACATCGTCAAGCTGTGCAAAACCGAGGACCCGGTAGCGGCTCGTGAACCGACATCACCGTGACATCACAGTATTTCCGGTCAATCGCCCGGCACTTATCCCCTGTGGCGACCGACCACCGTCAACGCTCATTCCCTGTGCAACCCGACGCGATGAGTCCGCACTCTCATCACAGTGCTTCCGCTGGTTGCTCCGGCACTTATCCCCACACTCGATTCACCGTCACGTCGCCCTCCTCCGAAAACAAAAACGGCGTGTTTCACGTGAAACACGCCGCCCGTTTCCCGCCCACCGCCTCACCCATCAAGCCGTTTTCTTCGCCAGCCCCAGATACGTTTCGATTACCTGCGGATTCTGTGCCAGCTCGGCAGCCGGCCCTTCCAGCGCAAACTCGCCGGTCTCCAGCACATAGCCGTAGTCCGAGATCTGTAGCGCGGCCCGCGCGTTCTGCTCGATCAGCAGCGTCGCGACGCCCGTGCCACGCAACGCGCTGATGATATGAAAAATCTCTTTCACAATCAGCGGCGCCAGCCCGAGGCTCGGCTCGTCCAGCATCAGCAGGTCGGGCTTACCCATCAGCGCGCGGCCCACCGCAAGCATCTGCCGTTCGCCGCCCGACAGCGTGCCGGCCGCCTGCTTGCGCCGCTCCTTGAGCCGCGGAAACAGCGCGAACACATGATCGAGCTGGTCGAGGAAGTTCGACTCACCCGCGACCTTGCGGCGATACGCGCCCAGCACGAGGTTGTCCTCGACGGTCATCGTGCTGAACAGCTCGCGCTTTTCCGGCACAAGGCACATCCCGCGCGCGACGCGCTGCTCGACGGGCAATGCGCCTACGTCGTTACCGCGGTAAACGATCGCGCCCGACGCGTGCCCGGTCACCGGCAACGCGCCCATGATCGCGTTCAGCAGCGTCGACTTGCCGGCTCCGTTCGGGCCGATCACGCTGACGATCTGCCCTGCGCCGACCTTGATCGCCGCACCGTGCAGCGCCTCGACCTTTCCGTACCGCACCGCCAGCCCGCGTATCTCGAGAATCGGCATCGTCGTGTCCGTCATCACTCCACCCCGCCCAGATACGCTTCGAGCACCGCCGGATCCTGCTGCACGTCCTGCGGCAGCCCTTCCGCGATCCGCGTGCCGAATTCCATCACCACCAGCCGGTCGGTGAGGTTCATCACGAAATCCATGTCATGTTCCACGAGCAACACGCTCATCCCTTCGGCCTTCAGGCGCCGCAGCAGGTCCGCGAGCTGCTGCTTCTCCTGGTAGCGCAGCCCGGCCGCCGGCTCGTCGAGCAGCAGCAGCGTCGGATCGCAGCACAGCGCGCGCGCGATTTCGAGAATCCGCTGCTGGCCAAGTGCGAGGCTGCCCGCTTCGTCGTACATGTGCTTCTCCAGCCCGACGCGGCGGATCTGTCGTGCCGCTTCAGCCAGCAGCTGCGCTTCCTCACGTGCATTGAGCCGCGCGATGCTGCGCCAGACGCCCGTATGGCCGCGCAAATGCGCGCCGATCGCGACGTTCTCGAGCACCGTCATCGTCGGCAGCAGCTTCACGTGCTGGAACGTCCGGCCGATCCCGCGGCGGACGATCTGGCGCGACGTGAGCCCGTTGATCCGCTCGCCGCGGAACGTGATCGTGCCGCCGGTCGGCTGCAGCACGCCGGTCACGAGGTTGAACGTGGTCGACTTGCCCGCGCCGTTCGGGCCGATCAGGCCGACGATCTGCCCCGCTTTCACGTCGAAACTGACGTCGTTGACGGCCACCAGCCCGCCGAACTGCTTGCGCGCGTTGTCGACCACGAGCAGCGGCTCGCCCGCCACCGGCTTCGCGCGCTGCGGCAGCGGGTCGGCATGGTCGGGCACATGTGCGCGCGGCCCGCGTGGAAACAGCTTCGCGACGAACGGCCATACGCCCTGGCGCGCGTACTGCAGCAACAGCACCATCAGCACGCCGAACACGATGATCTCGAAGTTGCCTTCCGAGCCGAGCAGCTTCGGCAACAGCGTCTGCAGGTAGTCCTGCAGCACGGTGAGGATCGCCGCACCGAGCACCGCGCCCCATACGTGCGACACGCCCCCCACCACGGCCATGAACAGGAATTCGATCCCGTGGTTCAGGCCGAACGGGGTCGGGTTCACCGCGCGCTGCAGGTGCGCGTACAGGAAGCCCGATACCGCGGCGAGCACGGCCGCGTAGGTGAAGATCACGACGCGCATCCACGCGGTGTTCACGCCCATCGCTTCGGCCATCACGCCGCCGCCGCGCAGCGCGCGGATCGCGCGGCCGGGCCGGCTGTTGAGCAGGTTCTGCACCGACACGATCGCGGCCAGCACGACGGCCCAGATCAGGAAGTACAGGCTGCGGCCGCTGCCGAGCTCGATGCCGAACAGGTTCAGTGCCGGAATCCCGTTGATCCCGTCGTACTTGCCGAGCAGCTCGAGGTTGCCGAACAGATAGAACAGCGCGAGCCCCCAAGCGATCGTGCCGAGCGGCAGGAAATGCCCGGACAGGCGCATCGTGACCGCGCCGAGCACCAGCGCGACGAGCGCCGTCAGCACGACGCCGACGATCAGCGCGAGCCACGGCGACACGCCGTATCGCGTGGTCAGGAATGCGGTCGCATACGCGCCGATGCCGACGAACGCGGCCTGCCCGAAGCTCGTCATCCCGCCGACGCCCGTCAGCAGCACGAGCCCGATCGCGACGATCGCGTAGAGGCCGATGTAGTTCAGCAGCGTGATCCAGTATTCGGGCACCTGCAGCGCGCCGGGCAGCACCGGCAGCGCGAACAGCACCACGAGAAACACCCAGAAGGTCTTGTTGCGTACCATCGTCTTCATCGCGTCACTCCTCTTCCTCTTCCGCATGCGGCGCCGCGAAACTGCGCCACAGCAGCACCGGGATGATCAGCGTGAACACGATCACTTCCTTGTACGCGCTCGCCCAGAACGACGAATACGATTCGAGCACGCCGACCAGCAGCGAGCCGGCGGCCGCGAGCGGATAACTGACCAGCCCGCCGATGATCGCGCCGACGAAACCCTTCAGGCCGATCAGGAAGCCGGAGTCGTAATAGATCGTCGTCAGCGGACCGACGAGGATGCCGGACAGCACACCGAGCCCGGCCGCCAGCGTGAATGCGAGCCGCCCTGCTTCGGTCGTGCCGATGCCGACCAGCCGCGCGCCGAGCCGGTTCACCGACGTCGCGCGCAGCGCCTTGCCGGCGATCGTGCGGCCGAAGTACACGTAGAGCGCGCCAATCAGCACCAGCGCGGTCACGACCACGAGGATGCTCTGTACCGACACCGTCATGCTGCCGACCGACAGCGACGCATCCGCGAAGCCGCTGGTGCGCGAGCCTTCGGCGCCGAACATCACGAGCCCGAGGCCGACCATCGCGAAATGGACGGCGACCGACACGATCAGCAACAGCAGCGTCGTGCCTTCGGCGATCGGCTGGTAGACGAGCCGGTAGACGAACGGCCCCATCGGCACGACGATCGCGAGCGTCAACGCGATCTGCGCAAGCATCGGCAGCGGCTGCGCGGCAAAGCTGCGCGTGATCGCGAACACCGCGAGCGGCAGCAGCACGTAGCGGCTGCCGAGCGTCGCGAGCGTGCGGCCGAGTTGATGGCGGCGTTCGCGATGGCGGACCAGGCCGCCGACTTCCAGCAGGAAGCACGCGATGCCCATCACGAACAGCAGCCAGCAGGTGGCGGGAAATTTCTGCGCCTGCAACGCCGCAAGCGTGAGCGCACCGTAGGCGACGAATTCGCCCTGGGGAATGAAGATCACCCGCGTGACGGAAAACACCAGCACGAGCGCCAGCGACAGCAATGCATAAATGGCGCCGGTCGTGATGCCGTCTTGCGCGAGGATCGCCGCAATCGAGAGATCCATACGTTTCGTGTATCGAGAATGCTGCGGAGAAACGGCGACGGGAACGGCCCGCGCGCGGACGGCAAGACCGGGGGTCAGGCGTCGCGTTGCGGGCTTCCCGGCATTCCATGCGGCGCGAGCACGGACAGCCGCGCCGCCGACGGCGCGCACGGCGCCGTTCGCGCCGCGCCCGCCGGTTTCACGTGATGCTTACTCGGCCTGCAGCTTCCACTTGCCGTCGACGATCTGCACCATCACGCGCGCCCGCGTGTCGAAGCCGTTGTGATCGGTCGCCGTCGTGTTGATCACGCCGTGCGACACGGGCAGGTCCTTCACGCTCTCGAGCGATGCGCGCAGCGCCTCGCGGAACGCCTCGGTGCCCGGCTGGCCCTTCTTCAACGCATCGGGAATCGCACGCTGCAGCAGCAAGCCCGCGTCCCACGCATGGCCGCCGAAGGTCGCCAGCGAACCGGCCCCGTACGCCTTTTCGTACGCGGCCTTGTAGCCGAGCGCCGGCTTCTTCACCGGATTCGAATCGGGCAGCTGGTCGGTCACGAGCACCGGGCCGGCCGGCAGGATCTCGCCTTCGCAATCCTTGCCGCACACGCGCAGGAAGTCGTTGTTCGCGACGCCGTGCGTCTGGTACACCTTGCCCTTGTAGCCGCGCTCCTTCAGCGTCTTGGCCGGCAGCGCGGCCGGCGTGCCCGATCCGGCGATCAGCACCGCGTCGGGATTCGAGCCCAACAGCTTCAGCACCTGCCCCATCACCGACGCGTCGGTGCGGTTGAAGCGCTCGTTCGACACGAGCTTCAGGCCGTTCTTCTCGGCCGCCGCGCTGAACGTCTTGTACCAGCTGTCGCCGTACGCATCGGCGAAGCCGATGAAGCCGACCGTCTTCACGCCATGCTTCGCCATGTAGCCGGCGATCGCGTCGGCCATCAGCTGGTCGTTCTGCGGCACCTTGAACATCCATGCGCGCTTCGCGTCCATCGGCGAGATGATCTGCGCGCTCGCCGCGAGCGAGATCGTCGGCGTCTTGCCCTGCGACACCGGATCGAGCATCGCGAGCGAGTTCGGCGTGACGGACGAGCCGATGATCGCGTCGACGTGATCCTCGTCGATCAGCTTGCGCACGTTCTGCACCGCGCGGCTCGTGTCGGACGCATCGTCGAGCACGATGTACTGGACGCTCTTGCCCGCGATTTCCTTCGGCAGCAGCGCGATCGTGTTCTTTTCCGGAATCCCGAGCGAGGCGGCCGGCCCGGTGGCCGACAGCGTCACGCCGATCTTCACCTGCGCCGACGCCGTGGCCGCCGCACCCACAAGGCCCGCGGCAAGCAGAACCTCCATCCATCGATTCATCTTCATTTACGTTGTCTCCAAACGCTGCTCGAAAAATCCGTGGGTCGCTCGGGCGGCTCCCGGTCCTCAAACAAGTTAATAAATTAACTATCTCGCCGTACCGCGTCTACGCTCGTTTTCCCGTGAAACGCCGGCGTCGCAATCGAGCCCCGGCGATCGCACGCACGCTCGCGCCGCGGCGCGTTCCGAAACGGTCGTTCGACCGCCACGATGCGCGGCAGCGATATCGCCAGGATGAAGGGAACGGAGAAACGCAGCGTTGCGCGAGACGCGATCGATGCGAATGCAACGATCGCGGGAAGGTCGGCCGGCCGAGCCTGGTTCGGCTCCGCAAGCGCGCGGCACACGATCAAAAAACCGGCCGCTCATGCGCATCCGAACGACGCGTCGGATGCGAACGCAACGACCGGAGAAGCAGCCGTGCCGGGCAGTCGCGCCAGAACGTGCATACCGGCCGCAGGACGGCTCGTGAAGGCCCGGGCATACCGATGCACCGCCGCCCCCGAACGAGCGGCGCCAACCGCCCTTCGCACCCCGATCCATCGTCCCGCGCTTCTCATCCAACCGCACTCCCTCTTCTGCATTTTGCTTGTAGGAGAACTGCCGACTATTTTCCCGACCGCACGGTCGGCGAAAGCTGAGTGTAACGGACGCTTTTTGCGCACGCCAACCGGGTAAGCCCGGACGGCATGCGCGTGGCTGCGCGCCAGCGGCGATCGACCGGCAGGATTGGACGAAAACGGGGGGACGGGATGAAACGCGAGCGATGCGAGATGAGGTGAGGCGGAAACGGGCGCGGGAAACGCGGCGCCACTCGCCTGCACCATCAATGGAAATTCGCGCACACAAATGAAAAAGCGCTGTTGGATTCCGTCCAACAGCGCTTTGGGGTCCGGGCACTTTGTGCCTCGATTGTCTCCTCGTTCTCCACCTGCAAATTCGTTTCGCGGTGCATCAGAACTGAAACGAAGATTAAAGGACCTTTCACCCTGCGACAACTTAGCATTTACCCCTATGGTGCATCGCCGCACGAAAATGGGGCACCAGCCTTGCCGCGCGGCACCGTGCCGACGCCGCCGCGACGCCCTTCCCGGCCGCGCCGGATGGTGCTTCGCATCAACGCGTCGCCACGCCGCGGCGCGCTGCAATCAGGACGGCCTGAGCGTCTTGACCCGTGCGACCATCTCGCCGACGATCCCGCGCCGGAACGCAAGCACGCATGCGATGAAGATCAGCCCGGTGACGATCGTCGCCGATTCGCCGAGCGAGTGGAACCAGCCGATGCCCGTCATCGACGCGAGCCATTCGCCGATGTCGCCGAGCCGGTCCTCCAGCGCGACGATCAGCGCCGCGCCGAGCAGCGGCCCGAACAGCGTGCCCATCCCGCCGACGAGCGTCATCAGCACGACGAGGCCCGACATCGTCCAGTACGCGTCGGACAGCGTCTCGAAGCCGAGCACCAGCACCTTCAGCGAACCGGCCAGCCCCGCGAGCCCGGCCGACAGGATGAACGCGAGCAGCTTGAAGCGGTCGGTGTCGTAGCCGAGCGAGATCGCGCGCGCCTCGTTCTCCTTGATCGCGACGAGCACCTGGCCGAACGGCGAGTGCACGATGCGCACGATGAACGCGCACGCCGCGACGATCACCGCGAGCACGACGTAGTAGAGCGCGACGTCGTTCGACAGGTCGACGACCCCGAACAGATGCCCGCGCGGCACGCCCTGCAGGCCATCCTCTCCGTGCGTGAACGGCGCCTGCAGGTAGATGAAGTAGACCATCTGCGCGAACGCGAGCGTGATCATCGCGAAGTAGATGCCCTGCCGGCGGATCGCGAACAGGCCGACGACGAGCCCGAGCAACGTCGCGGCGAAGGTGCCGACGAGCACGCCGAGCTCCGGCGTGAAGCCGAGCGTCTGGATCGTATAGCCGGTCGCGTAGCCGGCGGTCGCGAGGAACATCGCATGGCCGAACGACAGCAGCCCCGTATAGCCGATCAGCAGGTTGAACGCGGCCGCGAACAGCGCGAACGTGAGCACCTTCATCACGAACACCGGATACGCGCCGATGAAGGGGGCGGCGAGCAGTGCGGCGAGCAGCACGCCGTAGAGCACTTTTCTCTGCATCATTTTTCCTTGCCGAACAGGCCAGCCGGGCGGATCAGCAGCACGATCGCCATGATCACGAACACCACCGTGGCCGACGCCTCCGGATAGAACACGCGCGTGAAGCCCTCGATCACGCCGAGCATCAGCCCGGTGATGATCGAGCCGAGAATCGAGCCCATCCCGCCGATCACGACCACCGCGAACACGGTGATGATCATCGGCTGGCCCATCAGCGGCGACACCTGGATCACCGGCGCCGCGAGCACGCCCGCGAATGCCGCGAGCGCGACGCCGAAGCCGTAGGTGAGCGTGATCATCATCGGCACGTTCACGCCGAACGCCTCGACGAGCTTCGGGTTCTCGGTGCCCGCGCGCAGATAGGCGCCCAGGCGCGTCTTCTCGATCACGAACCAGGTCGCGAGACACACCGCGAGCGACGCGACGACCACCCACGCGCGGTAGTTCGGCAGGAACATGAAGCCGAGATTGGTCGCGCCGGACAGCTGCGACGGCACGTCGTACGGCTGGCCGGACGACCCGTAGACCGAGCGGAACACGCCTTCGACGACGAGCGTGAGGCCGAACGTGAGCAGCAGCCCGTACAGGTGATCGAGCTTGTACAGCCAGCGCAGCATCGAGCGCTCGACCAGGATCCCGAACGCGCCGACGATCAGCGGCGCGAGCGCGAGCATCGCCCAGTACGGCAACCCGAAATACGACAGCCCCATCCACGCAAGCATCGCGCCCAGCATGAACAGCGCGCCGTGCGCGAAGTTGATCACGTTGAGCAGCCCGAAGATCACCGCCAGCCCGAGGCTCAGGATCGCGTAGAACGAGCCGTTGACGAGCCCGAGCAGCAACTGGCTCAGCATCGCCGGCAACGGAATGCCAAAGATTTCCATCGACTTAGCCGTCCGAATGAGTTTCGTTGCGTGCGCAACCGTCATGCCGTCGCGCACGCGGGCGGTGCATCGGCCACATCGCTGCGGCCGCTGCGGCCGCGCCCGCGCTTACTTCCATGCCGCGCAGCGCGTCTCCTGCTTGGTCGTGAACGCCTGCTCGCCCGGAATCGTCGCGAGCACCTTGTAGTAATCCCACGGCTCCTTCGATTCCGACGGCTTCTTCACTTCCATCAGGTACATGTCGTGAATCATGCTGCCGTCCTGGCGGATGTAGCCCTTCGCGTAGAAGTCGTTGATCTTCGCCTTCTTCAGCTCGGCCATCACCTTGTCGGAGTCGGTCGTGCCGGCCGCCTGGACCGCCTTCAGGTAGGTCGTCACCGACGAGTAGTCGGCCGCCTGCAGGCTCGACGGCATCTTCTTCATCTTGCCGAAGTAGCGCTGCGCCCACTGGCGCGCCGTCGCGTCGCGGTTCCAGTACCAGCTGTCGGTCAGCACGAGGCCCTGCGTCGTCTCGAGGCCGAGGCTGTGCACGTCGTTGATGAACATCAGCAGCGCGGCGATCTTCATCGTCTTCGTGATGCCGAACTCCTTCGCGGCCTTGATCGAGTTGATCGTGTCGCCGCCCGCGTTCGCGAGGCCGAGGATCTGTGCCTTGGACGACTGCGCCTGCAGCAGGAACGACGAGAAGTCCGACGCCGACAGCGGGTGCCGCACCGTGCCGAGCACCTGGCCGCCGCTCGCCTTCACGACGTCCGACGTGTTCTTCTCGAGCGCCTTGCCGAATGCGTAGTCGGCGGTCAGGAAGAACCAGCTCTTGCCGCCCTGCTTCACGACCGCCGAGCCGGTGCCCTTCGCGAGCGCCATCGTGTCGTATGCGTAGTGGACCGTGTACGGCGTGCACTGCTCGTTGGTTAGCGTGTCGGCACCCGCGCCGATGTTGATGTAGACCTTCTTCTTCTCGGCCGCGACCTGGTTCATCGACAGCGCGGTCGCGGAGTTCGTGCCGCCGACCAGCAGGTCGAGCCCGCCGCGGTCCATCCATTCGCGCGCCTTCGACGCGGCGATGTCCGCCTTGTTCTGGTGATCGGCATAGACGACCTCGATCGGCTTGCCGAGCACCTTGCCGCCGAAGTCGGCGACCGCCATCCGGATCGCCTCGAGGCCGCCCTGCCCGTCGATGTCCGCGTACAGCCCCGACATGTCGGTGATGAAGCCGATCTTCACGCTATCCGCGGCGTGTGCGGCGCCGGCGGTGAACGCTGCGGTCGCGACCGCCAGACACGCGTGTGCGAGGGTCTTCATTTTCATTGACGTCTCCTGTTGTTCTGATGCGTTGTGGTTGTTCGTAGGCCGCCACGGCTAGCGGCAAGGGAAACGGGGCGGCGTCACACCCCGAGCAGGTCGTGAAGGATCGGCATCTTGCCTTCCAGTTCGGATGAGCGGAAATGCTCGACGATGCGGCCATGTTCCATCACGTAGAAGCGGTCGGCGAGCGGCGCGGCGAAGCGGAAATTCTGTTCGACCATCACGACCGTGTAGCCGCGCGCCTTCAGCGCGACGATCATGCGCGCGAGCGCCTGCACGATCACCGGCGCGAGGCCTTCGGAAATTTCATCGAGCAGCAGCAGGTTCGCGCCGGTGCGCAGGATCCGCGCCACCGCGAGCATCTGCTGCTCGCCGCCGGACAGCCGCGTGCCCTGGCTCTGCCGGCGCGACGCGAGGTTCGGGAACATCGCGTAGATCTCGTCGAGCGACATCGCGTGCTCGCGCGGGCCGATCGGCGGCGGCAGCATCAGGTTCTCCTCGCACGACAGGCTCGAGAAGATTCCGCGCTCCTCCGGGCAATAGCCGACGCCGAAATGCGCGATGCGGTGCGTCGCGAGGCCGATCGTCTCGTTGCCCGAAACCTTGATCGAGCCGCTGCGCCGGCCGGTGAGGCCCATGATCGCGCGCAGCGTCGTGGTGCGGCCCGCGCCGTTGCGGCCGAGCAGCGTGACGACCTCGCCGCGATGAACGCTCAGGTCGACACCGTGCAATATGTGGGATTCCCCGTACCAGGCCTCGAGGCCCGTGATCTCCAGCGCGGGCGTGCCGCTCTCGACGCCGCTCAATTCGCGTTCCTCCCGTTCGCTGTGCTTCATGCGTGCGCCCCCGCAAGCGCCGCATCGGCGCTGCCCATGTAGGCCTCGATCACCAGCGGATTCTTCGACACTTCCGCATACGAGCCCTCGGCCAGCACTTCGCCGCGTTGCAGGACGGTGATCGTGTCGGAGATGCCCGCGATCACGTTCATGTTGTGCTCGACCATCAGGATCGTGCGGCCGCTCGCCACCTTCTTGATCAGCGCGGTCACGCGATCGACGTCCTCGTGGCCCATCCCTTGCGTGGGCTCGTCGAGCAGCATCAGTTCGGGTTCCATCGCGAGCGTCGTCGCGATCTCGAGCGCGCGCTTGCGGCCGTATGCGAGTTCGACCGTCGGCACGTGCGCGAAATCGGTGAGGCCGACCTGCGTGAGGAGATCCATCGCGCGATCGTCGAGGCGCCGCAACGTGCGCTCGCTGCGCCAGAAATGGAATTCGGTCCCGAGCGCGCGCTGCAGGCCGATGCGCACGTTCTGCAATGCGGTCAGGTGCGGGAATACCGCCGAGATCTGGAAGGAACGGATGATGCCGCGCCGCGCGACCTGTGCGGGCCGCTCGTCGGTGATGTCGATGCCGTTGAAGACGATCTGGCCGGCCGTCGGTGTCAGGAACTTGGTCAGCAGGTTGAAGCAGGTGGTCTTGCCCGCGCCGTTCGGTCCGATCAACGCATGGATCGCGCCGCGCCGCACACGCAGGTTGACACCGTTCACGGCGGTGAAGCCCCTGAATTCCTTCGTCAGTCCGCGTGTTTCGAGAATCGTGTCGCCGAGAATCATGTTCCCTTCCGTACGAAGTCAGGCGAAGCACCGGGAAGATTCGCGCAAGCGACCGCGAACAAGTCCGCGGATCTGCGGGCTGCCCCCGGGGCGCCGTATTACGCCTCGAGGGTGGTCTCCCGCGCCGACGCGTATGCACACTGCGCAACATTGTCGCGCCGTTGGTGCAGTGCAATCATCGGGATTTGCACTTATAGGGCTGGCTGCCATATCGGGCGCGGCTGAGCGCGAATTTTCGACGCGCTTTTTTGACGCGCGCATCATCGAGGTGCGCATGCTCGCATCGGACGTGCCTGATTGAACGCGGGCATGTGACGCTGCGCGTCATGTCGTCGCGCAAAAAAAGCCGCGTGACATAAGCGATAAGCGGGTGCGCGAAGCAATTGCCGTGCGCATCGCCGGCCCGTGTCATTGTGATGCTCGCGCGTCACCTTTGCTTCGCATAGCGAAACAGCGGGCGCTCGGATGACAGCCCGCTGTCGCGCGTGTCAGCGTGGCGTCACGCAGCCGTCATCGCCGCGTCCGTTCGCACCTGCGTCGCGTCGTGCGCCGCGCGTCGATCGGCGCGAATCATGTCGCTTGCGCGCTCGGCGATCATCAGCGTCGGCGAATTCGTGTTGCCCGACGTGATGAACGGCATCACCGATGCGTCGACGATCCGCAGCCCGGCGATGCCGCGCACGCGCAGCCGGCTGTCGACGACGGCACGCGCGTCGTCCGCGCGCCCCATCCGGCACGTACCGACCGGATGGAAGATCGTCGTGCCGACCGCGCCCGCCGCTTCGATCAGTTCGGCTTCGGTCCGGTATCGCTCGCCCGGCAGGATCTCCTCCGGACGGTAGCGCGCGAGCGCCGGCGCGGATGCGATCCGGCGTGTGAGGCGCAGCGCATTCGCGGCGACCTGGCGATCGTGGTCGGTCGACAGATAGTTCGGTGCGATCGACGGCGCCACGCCGGCATCGGGGCTCGCGATATGCACGCTGCCGCGCGAACTCGGCCGCAGATGGCAGACGGACGCCGTAAAGGCGTTGAAGCTGTGCAGCGGCTCGCCGAAGCGCTCGAGCGACAGCGGCTGCACGTGATATTCGAGATCGGGGCGCGTGAGCGCGGGATCGTCGGGATCGGATTTTGCGAACGCGCCGAGCTGCGACGGCGCCATCGACATCGGCCCGCGTTGCAGCAGCGCGTATTCGGCGCCGATCATCAGCTTGCCCCACCAGTGCGCGGACAGCGTGTTCAACGTGCGCACGCCTTCGACGCGAAATGCCATCCGCAGCTGCAGGTGATCCTGCAGGTTCTCGCCGACGCCCGGCAGATCCTGCACGACTTCGATGCCGAGCGCCTGCAGCCGTGCGCCCGCACCGATGCCCGACAGTTCGAGCAGCTGCGGCGAATTCACCGCGCCGGCGGTCAGCAGCACTTCGGCGCGTGCGTGCGCGACGTAGTCGGTGCCGCCGCCGCGATACTCGACGCCGACCGCGCGCCGCCCGTCGAAGATCACGCGCTGCGCATGCGCACCGGTTATCACGGTCAGGTTCGGGCGCGTCATCGCGGGCCGCAGGAACGCCTTCGACGTATTCCAGCGCACGCCGCGCTTCTGGTTCACCTCGAAATAGCCGACCCCGCTGTTGTCGCCGCGGTTGAAATCGTCGGTCGCCGGGATGCCCGTCTGCTGCGCGGCCTGCGCGAACGATTCGAGGATCTCCCAGCGCAGCCGCTGCTTCTCGACGCGCCAGTAACCGCCTGCGCCGTGTGCGTCGCTCGCACCCGCGTGGTGGTCCTCGCTGCGCTTGAAGATCGGCAGCACGCTGTCCCACGACCAGCCCGCGTCGCCGGTTTCCTGCGCCCAGCTGTCGTAATCCTCGCGCTGGCCGCGCATGTAGATCATCCCGTTGATCGACGAGCAGCCGCCGAGCACGCGACCGCGCGGATACGACAGTGCGCGGCCGTTGAGCGCCGCCTCCGGCTGTGTCTTGTACAGCCAGTCCGTGCGTGGATTGCCGATGCAGTACAGATAGCCGACCGGGATGTGGATCCAGTGATAGCCGTCCTTGCCGCCCGCTTCGAGCAGCAGCACGCGGATCTCGGGATCCTCGGTCAGGCGGTTCGCGAGCACGCAGCCTGCGGTGCCCGCGCCGACGATCACGTAATCGAATTCGCCCTCGAGCGTGCGTTGAGTCGTCACGACGTGTCTCCTGTCGACCCGAGTTAGCGCTTTAGCGCTTACTCGGGTCCCATGCTTTGCGGTCGACCCGAGTTGGCGCTTTAGCGCTTACTCGTGCCCCGTGCTTTGCGGTCGACCCGAGTTAGCACTTCATCGCTTACTCGTGCCCCATGCAAAGCGCATTGTTGTGTCCCGCGCGGCGCAATCCCGCGCGTCGTTTTCAGCATAGTGCGTCGCAGGCGACGCGATCGATGAAGCGTACTCCGCCTGCCGTCCGCCGATCCAATGAGTTATGCTGAACTGCGTTATAAGCTGCGCTCATATCACGACGATGGATCTCACCCTGCTCCGTGCGTTCGCGACGGTCGCCCGCGAAGGCAACCTGACGCGCGCCGCCGTGCAGTTGCACCTGACGCAGCCGGCCGTCAGCCTGCAGATCAAGCATCTGCAGGAAACGCTCGGCGTCACGCTGTTCACGCGCACGTCGCGCGGGCTCGCGCTCACACGCGACGGCCAGACGCTGCTGCCGCACGCGGAGCGCGCGCTGGCCGCAGCCGCCGACGTGCAGCGCGCCGCTGCCGCGCTGCGGCACGAGGTGCGCGGCCGGTTGCGGATCGGCACGATCCTCGACCCCGGTTTCCTGCGGCTCGGCGGCTTCCTGCGCGCGCTGGTCGAAACCCATCCACAGATAGAAACCGCGCTGCGGCACGGGATGTCCGGCTGGGTGCTCGAGCAGGTGCGCGCGCGGGCGCTCGACGTCGGCTACTACATCGGCCGGCCCGGCGAGGACGAGCCGCGCGACGACACGCTGTTCCACACGGTCACGCTCACGCGTTTCCAGTATCGCGTGCTCGCGCCGGCCGGCTGGAAGGAGCGCGTGCAGCGCGCGCACGACTGGCGCGCACTCGCCGCGCTGCCGTGGATCTGGACGCCGCCGGCGTCCGCCCATCACCGGCTGCTGTCGCGGCTGTTCGCGGCGGCCGACGCGCAGCCGGTGAAGGTCGCCGAGGTCGACCAGGAGCAGTCGATGCTCGATCTCGTGAAATCGGGGATCGGGTTGACGCTCGCGCGGGACTCGACCGCGCTGGCCGAAGCGCACGCGCACGCGCTGACGATCGTCGAACGCGTGACGGTGCCGACCGAGCTGACCTTCGTGGCGCTCGTCGAACGGCGCGACGAACCGGCGATCGCGGCCGCGCTGCGGCTGATCGAGACGCAGTGGGCGATATGAGCGTGGCTGATGTCGGTGTGACGGGTCGTGCAGTGGACTTTTGCGGCTGACGCTTCCTGCTATTCCTGTTCCTCGGCGTTCCTGCGTTCCCTGCGTTCCCTGCGTTCCTGCGTTCCTGCGTTCCTACGTTCCTGCTCTAGTGCGTCTCTGCGTCTAGTGCGTCTCTGCGTCTCTGCGTCTCCTGCGTCTCCTGCGTCTCCTGCGTCTCCTGCGTCTCCTGCGGATCTTGCGAATCGCCAACTCGCCCGCGCATGACCGACGAAATCACATACGAGCCCCAATCGCCCGCTCCGCGTCGCGTTGCCGCGCGCCAGTCGCTCGTCACGCCACCATCGCAGGCTTTTTGCTAGATTGTCCGTTCGCACACCGCGAGACCCCTGATTGAAGGAGACCCGCATGGCCCGCAACATCGAGATCAAAGCCCGCGCCCGCGAATTCGACCAGCTGCGCGAACGCGCCGCGATGCTCGCAACCGAAGCACCGCTCTTCTACCGCCAGCAGGATTTCTTCTACGACGTGCCGCGCGGCCGGCTGAAGCTGCGCCGCTTCGAAGACGGCACGCCGGCCGAGCTGATCTTCTACCAGCGCGACGATCGCGACGGTCCGAAGGCGTCGTACTACACGCGCAGCCCGGTGACGAACCCGGACGCGATGCACTCGCTGCTCGCGACCGCGCTGACCACGCGCGGCATCGTGACGAAGGAACGGCACGTGTACCTCGTCGGCCGCACGCGGATCCACCTCGACCGCGTCGACGGCCTCGGCGACTTCATCGAACTGGAAGTGGTGCTCGGCCCCGACGACGACGAAGCCGGCGGCGAAGCCGAGGCGCATGACGTGTTCGCGAAGCTCGGCGTGGCGCACGAGGATCTCGTCGCGGTCGCGTACGTCGACCTGCTGAACGCCGACGCGCAATCCGAAGCGGCCTGATCGAGCCCTATCCGCGGCGCCGCCTTGCGCCCCGCCGCCAGCCCCGCCGCCGCGTCACGCGGCGCCGGGCGCCAGGTGCGCAAGCGGCAGCGCGCCGTTGCGCTTGAACGTCGTCAGCACGATGTTCGAGCGCACGCTGTCGACGCCCGGCACGCGCATCAGCTTCTTCATCACGAACTGCGACAGCGCGTTGAGATCCGGCGCGACGATCCGCAGCAGATAGTCTGCATCGCCGACCACTGCATGGCATTCGAGCACCTCGGGCAGCACGTCGATCTGCTGCTGGAACTGCTCGATGATCGAATCGCCGTGGTGCTTGAGCTTCAGGCTCGTGAACGCGGTGACGCCGAGCCCGAGCTTTTCGGGGCGCAACATTACGCGATAGCCTTCGATCACGCCGGCCGCCTCGAGCCGCTGCAGCCGCCGGCCGATCTGCGACGGCGACAGTGGCACCTCCTCGCCGAGCTGCTGGTGCGTCGCGCGGCCGAAGCGCTGCAGCACGTCGAGAAGCGCGAGATCGAAGTGATCGAGTTCCAGCATGAGCATTCTCCGCATTGATTCCGATTTCGATGCGCGATTATCGCATCATCAGGCGAATCAACGCCATCTTTGCGCCCATTCCGCATGTCCCCCGCTCTACACTTGCATGGTTCCCATCACAGCGTGCAGAGCCTCACCATGTCCACCGTCGTCACCGCGAAACTGCAGGAGCAGTTCGATGCGGGCCTCGAAACCCGCGCCGATTTCACCATCGACCAGCCGCTCGAACGCTACGGGCAGGTCGACCACGCGGTGTGGCGGCAGCTCTATGCGCGCCAGTCGGCGCTGCTGCGCGGTCGCGCGTGCGACGCGTTCGTCGCCGGGCTCGGGAAGATCGACCTGCCGGCCGATCGCGTGCCGTCGTTCGCCGACGTGAACCGCCAGCTGAAGCCGGCCACCGGCTGGGAAATCGTCGCGGTGCCGGGCCTCGTGCCCGATCGCGTGTTCTTCGAGCACCTCGCGAACCGGCGGTTTCCGGTCACCTGGTGGATGCGCCGCCCGGACCAGCTCGACTACCTGCAGGAACCCGACTGCTTCCACGACCTGTTCGGCCACGTGCCGCTGCTGATCGAGCCGGTGTTCGCCGACTACATGCAGGCCTACGGCCGCACCGCGCTCGCGGTCGCGGACGACGAAGCGGCGCTCGCGCGGCTGGCGCGCCTCTACTGGTATACGGTGGAATTCGGCCTGATCCGCGACCCGCAGGGCACGAACGGGCTGTCGATCTACGGCGCCGGGATCGTGTCGAGCAAGGGCGAGAGCCTCTACAGTCTCGAAAGCGCGGCGCCGAACCGGCTCGGTTTCGACCTCGAGCGCGTGATGCGCACGCGGTACCGGATCGACACGTTCCAGAAAACCTACTTCGTAATCGACGATTTCGCGCAGCTGTTCGCGCTGGCCGACGTCGACGGCCGCGCGCTGGCCGACCGGCTGGCCGCGCTGCCCGAATTCGCGGCCGGCACGGTACTCGACGGCGATCTCGTGCTGCATCGCGGCACGGGAGAAGGCTGGCCGGACGACGCGGACGCGTAAGGCCGCGGGCCACGCCGGCGTGATTCGTGCGCCGGCGCCCGCCTTCCGATGCCCGTCGCCGGATGCCCGTCGCCCAACTATGAAACAATGACCGGTACCGGCTTTGCCGCGTGGCCTTTACCCGCGTGCGGGCGCCGTTACCGAACGAGGTGCAACATGATCCACAAGCTCACATCAGAAGAACGCAAGACCCGGCTCGAAGGCCTGCCGCACTGGACGGCCGTGCCGGGCCGCGACGCGATCCAGCGCAGCCTGCGCTTCGCCGATTTCAACGAGGCCTTCGGCTTCATGACGCGCGTCGCGATCAAGGCGCAGGAAATGAACCACCATCCGGAATGGTTCAACGTATACAACCGCGTCGACGTGACGCTGTCGACCCACGATGCGGACGGCCTGACCGAGCGCGACATCGCGCTCGCGACGTTCATCGACCAGGTGTGCGCACATACCCAACCGGCCGCCTGAGGTCGTCCTCTACCGCCGCGCGTCTTTCGACGCGCGGCGCGTCAACTTTTCATTTCGATGAACGTTTTCTAGGATGTACTCAGCGAAAGCCTTCAACTTTCCAAGCCATCCTTAAGGCGCACGTAAGTCTCATACGCTTTCCGCGCCCTAGGGTCCAAACCTTCCAGTTGCAGCGCGCTTGCGCGCTGTACAATCAGCAGCGCATACGGCTTGGAGAGCGCGCTGGCCTCTTCGCAGAGTTTGAGTTCGTCGCCGCTCGACGGCGAGCGGGCGCGCCAGAAATTGATCGCGGCTTCGAGGTCGTGGATCGAAATATCGGACATGATTGGATTTAATCGTTCGCTGGCCGCCATGCTTGATGTCAGGCGATGCGGCGCCCCTGTGGAAACGGCGTCGTGCTGTCCGCGTGCCTGAACCGCCAACCCATTGTACTTGAGCGAACTTCATGCGACTCCTTCTGATCGAAGACGACCGCCCCATCGCACGCGGTATCCAGAGCAGCCTCGAGCAGGCTGGCTTCACCGTCGACATGGTGCATGACGGCATCTTTGCCGAACAGGCGCTGGCACAGAACCGCCACGAACTCGTGATCCTCGACCTCGGCCTGCCGGGCATCGACGGGATGACGCTGCTCACGCGTTTCCGCCAGACCAACCGCCACACGCCGGTCATCGTGCTGACCGCGCGCGACGAACTGAACGACCGGATCCAGGGCCTGAACTCCGGCGCCGACGACTACATGCTCAAGCCGTTCGAGCCGGCCGAGCTCGAAGCGCGCATCCGCGCGGTGATGCGCCGCAGCGGCCCGCACAGCGACATGCCGCGTCCGGAAGTGTCGCTCGGCGGCGTCCGCCTGTCGGGCGTCGATCGCCGCATCTTCAACGACGACAAGCCGCTCGAACTGTCGCCGCGCGAATTCGCGGTGCTGGAAATGCTGCTGCTGCGTCACGGCCGCGTCGTCAGCAAGGCCCAGCTGCAGGATCACCTCACGCATTTCGGCGGCGATCTCGGCGACACCGCGATCGAAGTCTACGTGCATCGCGTGCGCAAGAAACTCGAGCAGTGCCGCGTCGAAATCGTCACGGTGCGCGGCTTCGGCTATCTGCTGCAGGAAATCCGCCAGACCGCGAGCGTCTGAGCGGCGCCGCACGCCGGCCGGCCGCGTGCCGCCGGCGAGCCGCCCTGCCCGCGTCGCCGTCCGGCGCACGTCCGCGCCGCTCCCCGTGAGCGGCGCTTATCCATTTTCCCGTCGAAATGTCTTCTGATCCGGCTGTGACCACCAGCCTGCGCCGCTCGCTGCTTCGGCGCCTCGCCGCGCCGCTGTCGATGCTCGCGCTGATGAGCGGCCTGATCGCCTACTGGCTCGCGTGGCAATACACGCAACACGTGATCGACCGCTCGCTCGCCGACCTCGCGACCGCCATCTCCAAACAGATCCAGATCGCCGGCCCCGACGCGCCGTTCACGGTGCCGCCGCTCGCGCAGGCGATGTTCTCCGATCCGGCCGAGGCGCTGATCTACCGGATCAGCGACGGCGAGCAGGAACTCGCCGGCGATCCGAAACTGCCGCTGCGGGGCATCAACGTGCGCCGCATGCATCACGCGTACGTGTTCGAGGCCGAGTACGACAACCGCGCGGTGCGGGTCGCGCAGGTGCGCGTCGAGGAAGTCGACGGCGGCCGGCCGATGGTGGTCGAGGTCGCGCAGCCGGTGCGGCACCGCTACCGGATCGCGGCCGAATTCCTCGTCGCGATCATGATGCCGCTGCTGCTGCTGCTGCTCGCGGGCTGGGGCATCGTGTGGCGCGTCGTGAACCAGCAGCTCGGCCCGCTCACGCATCTCGCCGATTCGCTGAACCGGCAGACCCACACGTCGCTGGAGCCGGTCGACGAAACCGACGTGCCGCTCGAGATCCGGCCGCTGACGAGCGCGATGAACGCGCTGCTCGGCCGCCTGAAGACCGCGCTCGACGCGCAGCGCAAGTTCATCGCCGATGCCGCGCACCAGCTGCGCACGCCGCTCACGGCCGTGAAGCTGCATGCCGAGCAGGCCGCCGTCGCGCGCGACCCGCAGCAGACCTATGCCGCGGTGCGCGAACTGCGCGCGGCCGCCGACCGCGCGGTGCGGCTGTCGAACCAGCTGCTGTCGCTCGCGCGCGCGGAGCCGGGCGAACAGGCCGCGCGTTTCGTCGACGTCGACCTGGCCGCGATGGCGTTCGAGACGGGTGCCGAATGGGTGCCGCGCGCGCTCGCGTCGCATGTCGACCTCGGCTTCCAGCGCAGCGACGATCCCGGCGAGGACGAAACGCTGAACGTGCGCGGCAACCCCGTGCTGCTGCGCGAGGTGATCGCGAACCTGCTCGACAATGCGTTGAAATACGTGCCGCTCGCCCGGCCGCACGGGGCGCGGATCACGGTGAACGTCGCGCGCGGCGCGCTCGAGACCGGCGAGCCGGCCGCCGAGATCGTCGTCGAGGACAACGGCCCGGGCGTGCCGGCCAATCAGCAGGCCGACCTGTTCAAGCGCTTCTTCCGTGGCGACGCGCAAAGCGGCAACGGCGTCGAGACGGGCGCCGGGCTCGGGCTCGCGATCGTGCACGACATCATCGCGATGCACGGCGGCACGGTGTCGTACGAGGATGCATCGGAAGGCGGTTCGCGCTTCGTGGTGCGGGTGCCGCTCGCCAAGCGCACCGGGAAGCCGGCAAGCGAGACGCCGGCCGCCGCGCCGACGCACTGAGGCACTGAGGCACGCGCGGCGAACCCTCATCAGGCTGGATGGACGGCCGCGCGGCGGCCATCCGGCGGTGACGCAGCCGCGCGCGATGCGCGGCCTCACCGGTCACTTCTTCTTTTTCTTGTCCTTCGCGCCGGACTCGGACTTGCCGTCCTTCCTGTCCTTCTTCTTTTTCTTCTTGCCGTCGTCGTCCGGCGTGGCGAGCAGCGTGCCGCGGCATGCGGTCGCGCCGCAATGGCACGCGTATTCCCGCTTGAGTTTCTTCGTCAGCTTCTCGTCGATCACGAGGCCGTAGTCGTAGAACAGCTCTTCTTCGGGCCCGATGTCGCGCAGTGCGTGGATGAACACGCGGCCCTTGATCTCCTCGGCCTCGCAGTTCGGCGCGCACGAATGGTTGATCCAGCGCGCGCTGTTGCCGTCGATCTTGCCGTCGATCACCCCGCCCTCTTCCAGTGCGAAGTAGAACGTATGGTTCGGCTCGTTCGGGTCGTGCGGATGGCGGCGCAGCGCTTCCTTCCACGAAATTCGCTCGCCCTTGTATTCCACTACGCGTTCGCCGGCCTTGATCGGCTCCACCGCGAACACGCCCTTGCCGTGAACTCCCGAGCGGCGTACCGCGATCCTGCGTGAACTCATCGAACGAATCCTTTGAAGACGACTTGAATGGAAGACGGCCGCGCCTTCGTTTTGCGCGGCCCTGCGTCGCGCAAAACGAAAACGCGGCACCGGTCGGTGCCGCGTCGGGACATGCGGCGAATCACCCGCATCCTACACGTTCAAGATTGCTTCGCTCAACATCGCGCGCAATATTGCGCGCATGACGCTCAGCGCTGGCCGAATGCGATGTCGCCGAACAACGCCTTGTGCTCGCGCGGCTGCGAACGCCAGTACTGCGGCGGCGCCGACACCTGCGCGCCGAGCTCGGCAGCCGCATGCCACGGCCAGCGCGGGTCGTACAGCATCGCGCGCGCCATCGCGACGAAATCGGCATCGCCCGACTCGATCAGCCGGTTCGCATGCGCGGGATCGTTGATCAGGCCGACCGCGATCGTCGGCATCCCGACCGCGCGCTTCACCGCCTGCGCGAACGGCACCTGGTAACCGGGCGACAGCGGAATCTTCTGCAGCGGCGACACGCCGCCGGACGACACGTCGATCCAGTCGCAGCCGCGCTGCTTCAGCTCGTGCGCAAACGCGATCGTGTCCTCGAGTTCCCAGCCGCCCTCGACCCAGTCGGTCGCCGACACGCGCACGCCGACCGGCCGGTCCGCCGGAAACGCCGCGCGCACGATCTCGAAGATCTCGAGCGGAAAGCGCATCCGGTTTTCGCGCGAGCCGCCGTATTCGTCGGTACGCTGGTTCGCAAGCGGCGACAGGAACTGATGCAGCAGGTAGCCGTGCGCCGCATGCACCTCGATCGCATCGATGCCGAGGCGCGCGGCACGCTTCGCGCTGGCGGCGAACGCGTCGCGGATCCGGTTCAGGCCGGCCGCGTCGAGCGCGAGCGGCGGCGTCTCGCCGTCCTTGTGCGGCAGGGCCGACGGCGCATGCGGCAACCAGCCGCCATCGGCGACGGACACGAGCTGGCCGCCCTTCCACGGCACCTCGCTCGACGCCTTGCGCCCCGCGTGCGACAGCTGCATCGCGACGCGGACCGGCGAATGCTTGCGGATCGCCGCCAGCACGGGCTTGAGCGCTGCTTCGGTCGCGTCGTCCCACAAACCGAGGTCGCCGGCCGTGATGCGCCCGTCGGGTTCGACCGCGGTCGCTTCGATGCAGAGCAGGCCCGCGCCGGACAGCGCGAGATGGCCGAGGTGAATCATGTGCCAGTCGGTCGCCTCGCCGCGCTCGGCCGAGTACTGGCACATCGGGGAGATAACGATCCGGTTCGGAAGGGTCACGCCGCGCAGCGTGAACGGGGAAAACAGCGCAGTCATGGAGGCCGCTCGCCAGGAAAGGGAAACAGCGGACGAGCGTAGCATGCGGGCTCGAAGCCTGCTGGCGGCCGGTTCGGCAGTAAGCGGATGGTCAGGTAGCGCCGGCGTACCGCCGGCAGCGATGCCGCGCGCACACGGCATGCAGCGGTGCGCCGGCCGGCAAGGCCTGCGGGCCGGTCACGGGCGGTGCCGCTCGCTCGGGATCAAAGCCCGACGCTGTCGAGCCACTCCGCGAACATGCGTCGCGCGGCCGCCTCCAGCGCGGGACCGTGCTGCACGGTGTCGGCGCGCAGCTGGCGTGCGTCGATGCCGGGCGTCGACGCGATTTCGCCGGCGTTGCCGATCAGCCAGGGTTCGAAGCGGTCGGCACGGATTTCGGGATGGCATTGCAGCGCCAGCACGTGCTGCCCCCACGCGAACGCCTGGTGGCGGCAGGCCGGTGTCGAGGCGAGATGGATCGCGCCGCCCGGCAGGTCGAACGTATCGCCGTGCCAGTGCAGCATCGAGGTCGCCGCGCCGTCGAGATGGCGCAGCGGCGACGCGCGGCCCGCGTCGGTGAGCGTCAGCGGCGCCCAGCCGAGTTCCTTCTGCGCAGCCGGATAGACGCGCGCACCGAGCGCGCAGGCGATGAACTGCGCGCCAAGGCAGATACCGAGGATCGGCAGCCCGGCGTCGATGCGCTGGCGCACGAGCGCCGTGAGCGGCGCGATCGACGGATACTGCGCGTCTTCGTACACGCTGAGTGGCCCGCCGAGCATCACGAGCAGCGCCGGCTTGAGCGCGTCGAGCACCTCGACGCGCGACGCGCCGACGTCGACGTAGCGCACCCGCCGCCCGCGCTCCCCGAGCACCTGCTCGAAGCTGCCGAGGTCCTCGAAATGCACGTGGCGGATCGCCACCACTTCAGCGTTCATCATCGGCCTCCCGGTCGATCGACGGACGTCAGCCGGCGAACACCTTCCAGGTCTTCTTTTGCGTTGCCGCGTCGGCTTCTTCGTGCACCGAACAGTCGAGACGCAGATCGCTGTCGGCCATCGACAGGTCGAGCGCCGCGCAGTGATGCACGGTCTTCTTCGACTGCTTGCCCGGCTGGAAATGCGTGCACGTCAGGCACATGCGCTGCGGCGGCGTCGCGCCGGACACCTGCAGTTCGCGCAGCGTCTTCAGCAGCGCGCGGTACAGCGCGCCCTGCTCGTCCGCGCCGAGCTTGCCGACCGCCTTCGTCAGGAATTCCGGCCATTGCAGCGCCTTCTTCGCCGCGGTACGGCCGCGGGCCGACAGGCGCACGGCAAGCGCGCGGCCGTCGTCCAGCGCGCGGCGCTTCTCGACGAGCCCCTTCGTCTCGAGCGTGCTGACCGCATCGCTGGTGGTCGCAGCCGTGAGCTGCGTCTCGCGCGCGATCTCGCCGAGCCGCATCGGGCCCTTGCGTTGCAGCAGCAGCACGAGGATCTCGCCCTGCGTCGGCGTGAGGCCCGCGCCTTCCGCCCAATCCCATGCCTGGCTTCGCATGGCCGTACTCAACCGCAGCAAGCTGTGGGTCACACGTCCCGAAGCCTGATTCCCGTAAACGCCTTCGCTCATAGTCTTTTCGCTTTGCCGCCGCCCGGATTGCCGAGCAGCCGTAGTGTGGAGATCGAATGTCTATCTCAAAACAGACGCTCATCGAGGAGCGTCGACACGGCCGTCGCGAGGCACACGCGGCGGTCGCGTTCGCGGCGACCGGTGAGACACAGGTCATTCCGGTGTCCGCAAAGCCGACATTCTAAGCGAGAGCGGAAAATCGCACAGCTAAGTTATCCCCTTCATTCTGTGGAAAATCGCTGGATAACCGGATTTTTTCGTTGTGCCGGCAATCCCTGCCGGCCTCACGGCGCAACGCGCAAACATTTTCCTGTTCGAATCGGCCATCGTGTGGCTGGCGGCGATCCACCGGGTTATCCATACCGCAGTGCGTTGACTTTGCAGCGGAATATCCAGTTATCCACAGATTTTCAGGAGGACTGGCGACGCGGAACGCCCGAATCGGCGTCGACCGGCATTCAGCGAATCGCCGCGCGGTCGAGCCTGTAATCTGCAAAACATTTTTTCATTCACGCCAGCGCAGGCACTGCTGGCGGACCGTCTCGTTCAGCGATTTTTCCTGTTTGAAAACGGTTCTCAACCACGATGCGTCATTCACGCGCGCCTGCGCGAGCGCACCGATCTCGTCGAGTGCCGCGCGCGAGCCGAGCGCGGCCGCATGCGGCGCGATCCGGTCGAGCGTGTCGAGGATGTCTTCCGCGATCGTGCGGCGCTCACCTGTCTGAGGATTGACGCAGGTGCCCTCGAGCCCGAAGCGGCAGGCTTCGAAACGGTTGAATGTGTAGACGAGATAGTCGTCCTCCGACAGCTTCAGCGGCCGGTCGGTCAGCAGGTAGCGCGCGAGCGTCTGGATGTAGCACGCGATCGCGGCCGCGCGGTCGACCGACAGCGGCGTGTCCATCACGCGCACCTCGATCGTCCCGTAGCCGGGCTTCGGCCGGATGTCCCAGTAAAAGTCCTTCATCGAGTTGACGACGCCCGTGTTGACCATCTTCGTGAAGTACTCCTCGAAGCTGTCCCAGGTCAGCACGAACGGCGCGCGGCCCGACAGCGGGAACGCGAACACCGAATTCAGGCGCGCCGAATGGAAGCCGGTGTCGACGTTCTGCACGAACGGCGACGACGCGGACAGCGCGATGAAGTGCGGAATGAAGCGCGACATCGAGTGCAGCAGGAACAGCGCGCTGTCCGGATCGGGACAGCCGATGTGCACGTGCTGGCCGAACACGGTGAACTGCTTCGCGAGATAGCCGTACAGCTCGGAGATGTACTGGAAGCGCGGCGCGTCGTAGATCTGCCGGTCGCTCCATTGCTGGAACGCGTGCGTGCCGCCGCCGGCGAGCCCGACGTTGAGCTGGTCGGCCGCCTTCACGAGCACGTCGCGGATCGCGTGCAGCTCGGAGACCGCCTGCTCGTGCGAATGGCAGATGCCGGTCGACAGCTCGATCATGCTCTCGGTGATTTCAGGCGTGATGTTGCCGGGGAAGGTCTCGCCCTGGATCAGGCGCATCAGGTCGGATGCAGCCTTGGTAAGGTCGTAGTTGTGCGTGTTGACGACCTGGATCTCCAGTTCGACGCCGAACGTGAACGGTTCGGAATTGACGAAGGTTTCGAGTGCCATGGCAGGTTCCGGAATCAGTTTCTGTCGCTGCGTTCGCTGACCGCCGACAGGCAGCGGTAGACGACGAACGGGCTGACGAGCTGCAGGATCACGATCGTGCACATCACGATCGCGCGCAGGTGCGGGTCGAAATTCGGATAGAGCTGGTAGGTGTCGTCGACGAGCAGGTACGACAGCGCGGACATCGGTGTCAGCGCGATGCCGAGCGCGACGCCCTGCTTCATCCCGAGCCCGCTCGGCTTCGCGAACGCGACGACGCCGGCGAGCTTGGCGGCGAGCCGCGTGACGATCAGCGCGATCGCGAGCAGGCCGCCGAGCGCGATGTCGCCCCACGTGAACGACGTGAGCGTCAGCACGAACAGGATCACCGTCAGCAGCCAGCCGGCCGTGCCGAAATGCTCGGGCCACAGCTGCGGCCGCGCTTCGAGGTTCTTCACGATGATGCCGGCGAGCAGCAGCGTGAGCAGTGTCGACAGCTTCAGCGCCTGCGCGACCGCGATCGCGAGCATCACGAGCCCGAACAGCGCGACGAACGAATGCTCGTCGCGCATCGTCGCGGTCATGTGGCGGAACAGGTAATTGCACGCCCGCGCGACCAGGTACGCGACGATGAACGAACCGGCGATCAGGTAGGCGGGTTGCAGGATCGTCGCGAAAACGTTCCCGTACGCTTCCTGGTGGAGCCAGCTCGTGACGAGCTTGGTCAGCACGATTGCGTACACGCTGTTCAGCGCGGTCAGCGTGATGAGGCGCTGCGACACCTGCCCTTCCGCGCGCAGCTCGGTCTTGAGCTGGATCACCATCGACGGCGACGTCGCGATCGCGATCGCCGACAACACGAGCGCGACCATGCCCGACACGCCGAGCGCGAGCATCACAAACAGCACGAGCACGAACGTCAGCGTCGCCTCGGCCAGGCTCGACGCAACGAGCCACGGATTGCGGCGGATCCATTTCAGGTCGAGGCGGCTGCCGAGCTCGAACAGCAGCAGGCCGAGCGCGACGTCGATCAGCAGCCGCGAGGTTTCGTCGGTGCTCGCGTCGATCACGCCGAATCCGAACGAACCGGCGATGAGACCGATCACCGCATACCCGGTGATGCGCGGCAGCCGCCATGCGCGATAGCACAGCTCGCCACACAGACCGGCCGCGAACAACGCGAGCCCGGCCCAGAACACGGCATCCGGCGCGAGCGGCCAATTGGGCAGGAATGAGAACGCCGACTTCATCGTGGTGACTTCTCCTTTGGAAGCAATCGCCAGCGGCGCGGGGTCAAGCGTCAGAAATGAGATGCGCGCCGGCTGGGTATCGCCCCGAGTGTAAATGTTGTGGTCGACGACGGCGGGACATGGGATCCGCCTCTTTCCGCCATCCGGCGGAACTGTCGTTCAGGCTGCCGATCTGGATTGTCGGCCTGGTGTGTGAACGGACTGCGCAGTCTCGATGATTCAGATTCGAAATCGAGCCGACCGTTCCATTGAAGCATGTCCGGCGCTTGGCCGAACGAACGCGAAGGAAACCGATTGTGCCACAGCTTTTTCGCTCCGGAACCGATTGAATCGACTCGTGGCGCTGTGAGGCGCCACAGGTCTTTGGTTTCAATGGTTTACTTGTATATATACGTAGTAGAAGTTAACAAGGCGCTCACAGTTCTGTGGATAACTTCGGTTTACGCAACAAGATCAAGGCGTTGGCGCGGCCATAAGTCGTTGCACAGGCTGTTTGCTCACAGAGGTTTGAGTTGGGCAACTTTCGGGCCGTTTCACAGCTGTGCCGAGTTGCCCAGTTTACGTCCACTGTGATTGCACACGAAGTGCGTGCGGATTCCGCGCGGTTATCCACAGCGTCGCGTGGATAACCTTGCGCGAAAAAATCGAAGGACTGTGAGGATTCGGCTGACGAGATCAGCCGATCTGGCGGCCGCGCAGCGCGCGGATCAGGAACCGGGCCGGGTCGACGGCATCGGCGAGTTCGCGCTCGAGCGGCAGCGGCTCGCCTTCCAGTTGCGACGCGATCAGTTCCGCGCCGAGCGCGGCCCACACGAGGCCGCGGGAACCGTAGCCGAATGCGCCGTACAGGCCCGCGCTGCGCGGCAGGTCGCGCGCCCTCGCACCGCTCAGCGCGCGTGCGTTCGCGACGGCCTGCGCTTCGTCGGCGAGCGGGCCGATCACCGGCACGCGGTCGGCGACGACCCAGCGAAACGCGACGCGCCCGCGCAGCGTATCGACGTCCGGCAGCTCGCCGATCAGGCCGGGCAGCAGATGCCGGACGCGCTCGATATTTTCGATATGCCCGGCGCCGCGCATCGCCGGATCGAGGTCGTCGGGTTCGAACGTCGCGCCGATCAGCAGCGTGCCGTCGTCGAGCGGTACCGCATAGCCGTCGCCGATCGCGGGGCACGGCAGCGGTGCCGTGCTGCCGGGCGGCAGCAGCGTGAGCTGGCCGCGCACCGGCTGCAGCGCGACGTGCCGCAGGCCCGCTAGACGCACGGCGTCGCCGGCGTTCGCGAGCACGACGACCGGCGCCTCGGCGAGCGTCGCGCCTGCCGCGTCGACGGCGCGCCACGTGTCGCCATCGCGCTCGAGTCGCGCGACTTCGGTGCCGGCGAGCAGTGTCACGCGTTCACCGGCCGCCGCGACTTGTGCGGCGCAGACCCCGGCCGGCCAGACGGCGCCGCCGTGCGGAAACAGCAGGCCGCCATGTGCGACCGGCAGGTTCAGATGCGCGCGCGCGGCGTCCGTGTCGAGCAGCGACACGTAGTCGGACGGTGCGCCGAGCGCGTCGAACGCGTCGCGCATCCGCACGAAATCGTCGGCCGATTCCGCGAGATGGATCATTCCGCGCGTGCTGCGCGCGAACGCATGGCCCGCATGCTCGAGCGCGCGCCAGCGCGTCAGTGCATGCAGGAAACCGCTGCGCGTGAGGCGGCTCGCGACGTTGTCGTCGCGCGTCATCAGTGGATGGAATACGCCGGCCGGATTGCCCGATGCGTCGCTCGCGATTCGCGCGTGCCGCTCGATCAGCGTGACGTTCCAGCCGCGCGCGGCGAGCCGTTCGACGACCGCGCAGCCGGCCAGCCCCGCGCCGATCACGATCGCGTCGCGCGCGGCAACCGGCAACGCGCGCGGCGGTTCGTGCCGGCGCATCCGCCAGCGCGGTGCGTATTCGCCCGCGAGCATCGCGAACTTGCCGGCCAGGCCGGCCATCTTGCGATACGTGAAACCCGCTTCGAGGAGCGCTTGTTTCACCACGCCCGCGCTCGAATAAGTCGCAAAGGTCGCCTTCTCGGCGGCGATACGTGCGAGCGCGCGGAACACGTCGGCCGACCAGAGATCCGGGTTTTTCGTGGGCGCGAAACCGTCCAGATAGAACGCATCGGCGCGGGCGACCAGTTTCGGCAGCATCTCGCACGCGTCGCCCAGCGCGAGCGTCAGCACGACCCGGCCAGCGTCGAATTCGAGGCGATGAAAACCGGGAACGAGCATCGGCCACGCATCGGCGAGCATTTCTGCTTCCGTCGATATCGTTGTGTTCGCAACCATATGGGACAGTGCCCGGCGCAGGTCATCGCGCGAAAACGGATGCTTCTCGAACGACACGAAATGCAGCCGTTCGCAGCGCGCGGGATCGTCGCGCCAGGCGGCCCAGGTCGCGAGGAAGTTGACGCCCGCGCCGAACCCCGTCTCGACGATCGTGAACGTGCGCTGGCCTTGCCAGCGCCCGGGCAGCGCGTTGCCCGCGATGAACACGTAGTTCGCCTGCGCGAGCGCGCCCGCGACGTTGTGATAGATGTCGCCGTACGCGGGCGAGATGAGGGTGCCGTCGTCGCGGAACGCGAGCGTGGCGGGAACGAGTCGGTCGGGCATGCGAAACAAAAAACGTGGCAGCCAAGCCTGGCAAGGGATTGCGCGGAGGCGTCCGGCGGGTCGTTGGCAAAAACCAACGGCGTTGCGCGGCGGCGGACCCGGCTGCGTATCCCGTCCGGTTGGCGCAGGTCAAAAAACGGGCAATCGACGATTCATTCGGCGAAATACCGATGAAAATCTTTGAAACCCTTGTCGTTATTGGGTTTGCGCTGCGCTATCATAGCAACGCCGTACCGCGGGGTGGCCTTCCGGCAAACCGGACGGCACGTCGCGCGGGCCAGGATTCGGCGCTGTGCCGTCGAAGTCTGACTCTCGACGGCACGGTTCGCGCACGTATAATCGGCGCGTTCGCGCTGTTCGTGTCAAACCTAACCTGAAAAAGGAACCTTAATGAACAAACAGGAACTGATCGACGCCGTCGCCGCCCAAACGGGCGCCAGCAAGGCTCAAACCGGCGAAACGCTGGACACGCTGCTCGAAGTCATCAAGAAGGCCGTGTCGAAGGGTGATGCGGTTCAGCTGATCGGCTTCGGCAGCTTCGGTTCGGGCAAGCGCGCAGCACGTACGGGCCGCAACCCGAAGACCGGCGAAACCATCAAGATCCCGGCAGCCAAGACGGTCAAGTTCACGGCTGGCAAGGCGTTCAAGGACGCCGTCAACAAGCGTTAATCCAGCGCCTGTTCCAGGAAAAAAACCCGCCTTTCGGCGGGTTTTTTGTTGGGCGCGCGCGGCATTTTTGCCACAGTTCGCGTCACTCTTGCAAGATTTAACGGTTGCCTGTCGCAAGCCGTTTTTACCGCGTATTACGCGTGCACGATCTGCGTGTCGCCGGGATCGTCGTCGTCGTGCGCATCGACATCCCACACCGGGAACGGATCGTCGAACGCGCTCCATTGCGCCGCACCGAGCGCGAATTCCGCATCGGTGAGCAGGCATGCGTCGAGTTTCGCGCGCCATGCGTCGGCATCGAGCCCGATGCCGATCAGCACCAGTTCCTGACGGCGATCGCCGACCGAGCGGTCGTCGAGGTCGCCCTGCCACTCCGTGCGAATTTCGGCGAGCAACTCGTCGTCGTCCGGCCATTCCGCGCGATCCTGCGCGGCCCACCAGAGGCCCGCCGGGCCATGCCGGCACACGCCGCCCGCCTGCGACAGCGAGCCCGCGATGTCGTTGCGCGTCGCGAGCCAGAAGAAGCCCTTGCTGCGCAGCACGCCCGGCCACTCCTGATGCAGCAGCGCCCAGAGCCGTGCCGGATGAAACGGCCGGCGCGCGCGGTAAACAAAATTGCCGATGCCGAATTCGTCGGCTTCGCCATGCACGTGCGCATGATGCGGATCGTGGCACTCGGGATCGTCGCAATGCGTGTGATCGTGATCGAGCGACGCGAGCCAGCCCGGCGCGTTCGCGGCCTCGTCGAAATCGAAGCGGCCGGTGTTCAGCACTTCCTCGAGCGGCACGTTGCCGAACGTCGACACGACCTGGTGCGCGCGCGGGTTGAGCCGCGCGAGGATGTGCTGCAGACGCGCGAGTTCTTCCGCGCCGACGAGGTCGGTCTTGTTGATCACGAGCACGTCGCAGAACTCGATCTGCTCGATCAGCAACTCGACGAGCGTGCGATCGTCTTCGTCCGATGCGGCGATGCCGCGCGTCGCGAGCGCGTCGTCGGAGCCGTAGTCGCGCAGGAAATTGTAGGCGTCGACCACGGTGACGAGCGTGTCGAGCCGCGCGACGTTCGACAGCGATGCGCCGTCGTCGTCGACGAACGTGAAGGTTTCGGCGATCGGCATCGGCTCCGCGATGCCGGTCGATTCGATCACGATCGCGTCGAAGCGGCCATCCGCCGCGAGATTGCGGATCTCGACGAGCAGGTCGTCGCGCAGCGTGCAGCAGATGCAGCCGTTCGACATCTCGACCAGGCGTTCCTCGACATGCGACAGCGCCTGCGCATCGCGTACGAGCGACGCGTCGATGTTGACCGCCGCGAGATCGTTGACGATCACGGCGACTTTCAGGCCCGCGCGGTTCGCGAGGATGTGATTGAGCAGCGTGGTCTTGCCGGCGCCGAGGAAACCGGACAGCACGGTGACGGGCAACGGCTGGTTCATTGCCGGATTCATAACGATTTGCACCAACGGAAAAGAGGGAAAAGCGGCCGCGGCGTCCTGACGGGGCGCGATCGGCCCGGAGCCGGTCGCCCGGGCCGGTCGAAACCGCGGCGTGAGATCCGCATTGTGCATCAAACGCGCGCCGGCCGAGCGGCACGGCGTCGGCAAGCGCCGCGGCGCGGCGTCACTGCTCGGGCGGCATCAGCTTCCACTGCGTCAGGATCCCGGCGATCTGCCGCGCATACTTGTCGCGCAGCGACGGCGTTTCCGAATGATAGGCGCCGACGGCCTGCCATGTGTTGCCGTAGCGATTCATCTTCTGGCGCAGGTGCCAAGCGGCGATGTAGACGTTCTTGCACGGCTGCATCAGCGTGTCGCGGCCGATGCCGTAGCGCGACAGCGTCGGCAGGTGGATCGAATTGATCTGCATCAGGCCGTAGTCGACCGAGCCGTTCGTATTCTTGTTCAGCGCGTCGGGCCGGTTGTGCGACTCCTGCCACGCGATCGCGCGCAGGATCAGCGGATTGACCTTCTGGTAGCGGGCGGCCTCGTCGAAACAATCCGCGCGTGCGCTTCCGCAGGCGAACCACACGCCGGCGGCGATCAACGCGATCGAAGCGAACCGTCTGTTCATGGTGCGGAAAACGAAAGAAATGGGCGCAAGGATCGGGAAAACCCGTGTCCGTTATTCGTGCGACTGGAAACGTGCCGCCCGTATCATACCGAGAGTCCGTCACGTGGCGACATGCGAACGACGGCTGCCCGTTTATACCGCATTTTCGTGTCGATTCATCGCAAAAACGACGGCGATGGACGGCAGCCCGGGGCGGCGCCGAAATCTTACATATTGCATACGGTGCGCCGGATACATGTCGTATGTGAGACAGTCCTCGGCTCAATGTGATATTCCGGACATGAAAAGCTGCTAATGTCGCCTCTTTCGGACCTGGATCCCAGCACTACCGCCGGAAGTGGCCTGAGCCGGCATCGACCCATTCATCCATGACAAGAAATCGCTTCGTTATGCGGCGCATCGCGACGACCCTGATCGTCGCCGGCATCATCGTCTCGCAGGCCGCCTACGCTCAGGTCACGCTCAATTTCGTGAATGCGGACATCGACCAGGTCGCCAAGGCGATCGGTGCCGCAACCGGCAAGACCATCATCGTCGACCCCCGCGTGAAGGGGCAGCTCAATCTCGTGGCCGAACGGCCGGTGCCGGAAGACCAGGCGCTGAAGACGCTGCAGTCGGCGCTGCGCATGCAGGGCTTCGCGCTCGTGCAGGATCACGGGGTGCTGAAGGTCGTGCCGGAAGCC
Source organism: Burkholderia sp. BCC1998 (assembly GCF_905339875.1). Classification (NCBI taxonomy): domain Bacteria; kingdom Pseudomonadati; phylum Pseudomonadota; class Betaproteobacteria; order Burkholderiales; family Burkholderiaceae; genus Burkholderia; species Burkholderia sp. BCC1998. Next base: position 50,584 of record NZ_CAJPHE010000010.1, on the reverse strand, counting down.
GACGCGAAGCTGCAGGGCGTGCCGACCTATGTCGGCAATGCGCCGCAGGCGCGCGGCGACCAGGTCATCACGCAGGTGTTCGAGCTGCGCAACGAATCGGCGAACAACCTGCTGCCGGTGCTGCGGCCGCTGATCTCGCCGAACAACACGGTCACCGCCTACCCGGCGAACAACACGATCGTCGTCACCGACTACGCGGACAACGTGCGCCGCATCGCGCAGATCATCTCGGGCGTCGACAGCGCCGCGGGCGCGCAGGTCCAGGTCGTGCCGCTGCGCAATGCGAACGCGATCGACCTCGCCGCGCAGCTGCAGAAGATGCTCGACCCGGGCGCGATCGGCAACAGCGACGCGACGCTGAAGGTGTCGGTCACGGCCGACCCGCGCACCAACTCGCTGATGCTGCGCGCGTCGAGCGCGTCGCGCCTCGCCGCCGCGAAGCGCCTCGTGCAGCAGCTCGACGCGCCGAGCGCGGTGCCCGGCAACATGCACGTCGTGCCGCTGCGCAACGCCGACGCGGTGAAGCTCGCGAAGACGCTGCGCGGGATGCTCGGCAAGAGCAGCGGCGACAGCGGTTCGTCGGCGTCGTCCAACGACGCGAACAGCTTCAACCAGGGCGGCGGCTCGTCGCAGAGCGGCAACTTCTCGACCGGCACGTCGGGCACCCCGCCGCTGCCGTCGGGCGGCTTGGGCGGTTCGTCTTCTTCGTCGGCCTACGGCGGCAGCGGTTCGTCCGGCGGCGGCCTCGGCACGGGCGGCCTGCTCGGCGGCGACAAGGAAAAGGGCGACGACAACCAGCCGGGCGGGATGATCCAGGCCGACTCGGCCACCAACTCGCTGATCATCACCGCGTCCGACCCGGTCTACCGCAACCTGCGCTCGGTGATCGACCAGCTCGACGCACGGCGTGCGCAGGTCTATATCGAAGCGCTGATCGTCGAGCTGAACTCGACGACGCAGGGCAACCTCGGCATCCAGTGGCAGGTGGCGAGCGGCCAGTTTCTCGGCGGCACGAACCTGAACCCCGGGCTGGGCCTGGGCAACAGCATCATCAACCTGACGGCCGGCGGTGTGGCCAACGCGGCCGGCGGGATCACCGGAGGCGGGCTGGCCTCCAACCTCGGGCAGTTGTCCCAGGGGCTCAACATCGGCTGGCTGCACAACATGTTCGGCGTGCAGGGGCTCGGCGCGCTGCTGCAATACTTTGCGGGCGTGAGCGACGCGAACGTGCTGTCGACGCCGAACCTGATCACGCTCGACAACGAGGAAGCGAAGATCGTGGTCGGCCAGAACGTGCCGATCGCAACCGGTTCGTATTCGAACCTGACGAGCGGCACGACGAGCAACGCGTTCAACACCTACGACCGTCGCGACGTCGGCCTGACGCTGCACGTGAAGCCGCAGATCACCGACGGCGGGATCCTGAAGCTGCAGCTCTATACCGAGGATTCGGCGGTCGTCGCCGGCACGACCAGCGCGCAGACCGGCCCGACCTTCACGAAACGGTCGATCCAGTCGACGATCCTGGCCGACAACGGCGAGATCATCGTGCTCGGCGGCTTGATGCAGGACAACTATCAGGTATCGAACAGCAAGGTCCCGCTGCTCGGCGACATTCCGTGGATCGGCCAGCTGTTCCGTTCGGAATCGAAGGTGCGTGCGAAAACCAACCTGATGGTGTTCCTGCGCCCCGTGATCATTTCCGATCGCGGCACCGCGCAGGAAGTCACGGCCAACCGCTACGACTACATCCAGGGCGTGACGGGCGCGTACAAGTCGGACAACAACGTGATCCGCGACAAGGACGATCCGATCGTCCCGCCGATGCCGCTCGGCCCGAGCCAGGGCGGCACGCCGGCCGGGAACCTGTTCGATCTCGACAAGATGCGCCGTCAGCAGCTGCAACGCCAGGTGGCGCCGGTGCCGGCCCAGCCGCTGCCGGAGGCAACGCCCGCGCAGCCGCGGAGCGTACCGCAGCAGGCCGTGCCGCAACAGCCGCTGACCGCCACGCCGGGAGCCTCGCAGTGAGCGACGTGCTCGCATCCTCCGCTCACGACGGCACGCCCGGCGAACGGCAGCCGCCGTCGCCGCTCGCCGCGCGCCTGTTGCCGTACGGCTTCGCGAAGAGCGGCCAGGTGCTGATCGCGCACCAGCTCGACGACACGCTCGAGGTGTGGATCAGCGAACGCACGAACGATGCGGCGCTCGCCGAAATCGCGCGCAACTTCGGCTCGATCTCCGTGCATCGCGTGCCGGCCGACGAGCTCGCGCAGGCGATCAACCAGGCCTACGCGCGCCAGGACGGCAGCGCGGCGCAGATCGTCGGCGAGGTCGAAGGCGAAGTCGACCTGTCGCGGCTGATGCAGGACATCCCCGAAGTCGAGGATCTGCTCGAATCGGAAGACGATGCGCCGATCATCCGGATGATCAATGCGCTGCTCACGCAAGCGGCGCGCGAACAGGCATCGGACATTCACATCGAGCCGTTCGAGAATGCCTCGGTCGTGCGGTTCCGCGTCGACGGCACGCTGCGCGACGTCGTGCGCCCGAAGAAGGCGCTGCACGGCGCGCTGATCTCGCGGATCAAGATCATGGCGCAGCTCGACATCGCCGAGAAACGCCTGCCGCAGGACGGCCGCATCACGCTGCGCGTCGGCGGCCGGCCGGTCGACGTGCGCGTGTCGACGCTGCCGACCGGGCACGGCGAGCGCGCGGTGCTGCGTCTGCTGGAAAAGGATGCGCAGCGCCTGAACCTCGAAGCGCTCGGGATGGGCCGCGACACGCTCGTCCAGTTCGACAAGCTGATCGGCCGCCCGCACGGCATCGTGCTGGTGACGGGCCCGACCGGTTCGGGCAAGACGACGACGCTGTATGCGTCGATGTCGCGGCTCGAAACGGCGACGACCAACATCATGACCGTCGAGGATCCGATCGAATACGACCTGTCCGGCATCGGCCAGACGCAGGTGAACGAGCGGATCGGGATGACCTTCGCCCGCGCGCTGCGTTCGATCCTGCGCCAGGACCCGGACGTGATCATGATCGGCGAAATCCGCGACCTCGAAACCGCGCAGATCGCGGTGCAGGCGTCGCTCACGGGCCACCTCGTGCTCGCGACGCTGCACACCAACGATGCGGCGTCCGCCGTCACGCGCCTGACCGACATGGGCGTCGAGCCGTACCTGCTCGCGTCGTCGCTGCTCGGCGTGCTCGCGCAGCGCCTGGTGCGGCAGCTCTGCCCGGTCTGCAAGGAAGAGCGGCAGGAGGAAGGCCGCACCGTGTGGCATCCGGTCGGCTGCGACAAGTGCGGGCATTCGGGCTACGCGGGCCGGCGCGGCGTATACGAACTGCTGGTGGTCGACGATTCGATCCGCACGCTGATCCACCGCAACGCGGCCGATGCGGAGATTCTCGCCGCGGGCCGCGCGGAAGGGATGCGCACGCTGCGCGACGACGCCGAGCGCTGGCTCGCGGCCGGTGCGACGTCGCTCGAGGAAGTGCTGCGCGTGACGGGAGGCGCATAGCGCGATGTCGGCATTCCGTTTCGAAGCAATCGATTCGGCCGGGCGCGCGCAGAAGGGCGTGATCGATGCCGACAGCGCGCGCGCCGCGCGCGGCCAGCTGCGCACGCAGGGGCTCACGCCGCTGGTGGTCGAGCCGGCCGCCAGCGCGAGCCGCGGCGCGCGCTCGCAGCGCCTCGCGTTCGGCCGCAAGCTGTCGCAGCGCGAGCAGGCGATCCTCACGCGCCAGCTCGCGAGCCTGTTGATCGCGGGGCTGCCGCTCGACGAGGCGCTCGGCGTGCTCACCGAGCAGGCCGAGCGCGACTATATCCGCGAACTGATGGCCTCGATCCGCGCGGAAGTGCTCGGCGGCCACTCGCTCGCGAATGCGCTGGGCCAGCATCCGCGCGATTTCCCCGAAATCTATCGCGCGCTCGTCGCGGCGGGCGAGCACACCGGCAAGCTCGGCATCGTGCTGTCGCGCCTCGCCGACTACATCGAACAGAGCAACGCGCTGAAGCAGAAGATCCTGCTCGCGTTCACGTATCCGGGGATCGTCACGCTGATCGCGTTCGGCATCGTCACGTTCCTGCTGAGCTACGTCGTGCCGCAGGTCGTCAACGTGTTCGCGAGCACGAAGCAGCAGCTGCCGATCCTCACGGTCGTGATGATGGCGCTGTCGGATTTCGTGCGGCACTGGTGGTGGGCGATCCTGATCGCGGCCGCGCTCGTCGTGTGGGTGGTGAAGGCGACGCTGTCGCGCGACGGGCCCAGGCTCGCGTTCGACCGCTGGGTGCTGACCGCGCCGCTCGCGGGCAAGCTCGTGCGGGGCTACAACACGGTGCGCTTCGCGAGCACGCTCGGCATCCTGACCGCGGCCGGCGTGCCGATCCTGCGCGCGCTGCAGGCCGCCGGCGAGACGCTGTCGAACCGCGCGATGCGCGCGAACATCGACGACGCGATCGTGCGCGTGCGCGAAGGCTCCGCGCTGTCGCGCGCGCTGAACAACGTGAAGACGTTTCCGCCGGTGCTCGTGCACCTGATCCGTTCGGGCGAGGCGACGGGCGACGTGACGACGATGCTGGATCGCGCGGCGGAAGGTGAAGCGCGCGAGCTCGAGCGCCGCACGATGTTCCTGACGAGCCTGCTCGAGCCGCTGTTGATCCTGGCGATGGGCGGGATCGTGCTCGTGATCGTGCTGGCCGTGATGCTGCCGATCATCGAGCTGAACAACATGGTGCAGTGACGGCCTGACCGCCGGTCAGGCCGCCGCCGTTCAACGCATGTAGATCGCGGGGGACGGCGTGTTCGCGGGGAGCTGGACTTCGGCGCGCGCGCCGTTGCGGTCGACGATGATCGAGCGGTTGCGCACTTCGGCGAGCTTCGCTCCGGGCGCGAGCTCCGCGCCGAGCGACACGGCGCGCGGCGGCTCGCCGCCGATGCCGACGATCGCGGCGCCGCCATGATCGAGCGCGAGAATGCCGAACAGGTGGATGTCCTGCACGGGATTCTTGTCGAGCTGGCCGCCGAAGAGCGCGGCGGCGTCCTCGGTGCGGATCGGCAACCGCGCGGCGGCGGCGGGCAGCGGCGCTTCGCGGGCCGACAGCGTGACGACCCAGTAGGTGGCCGTCGCGCACAAACCCGCGAAGAGGGCTAGGGAGAGGATCCGGATCGAGAGCGCGTTCATGCGCGCTATTGTACGGATGTATATGAAATTTGCGTTGGGTGAAAGCCCTCGGCAGTGCGCGCCTTACAATGCGTGCTCCGCGCCCGGGGGAAACGGAAGCTGGCCGTCAGGCAAACGTCCGGAATGCGCCGGGTGCGTCACTTAATCGACGACATTTTTTGGAAGAGGTAGTCAGTCATGCAAACGTGGATCACTCGCCGTAATGCGGCCGTGCGCCGTCAGCGCGGTTTCACGCTGATCGAGATCATGGTGGTGGTCGCGATCCTCGGGATCCTGGCGGCACTGATCGTGCCGAAGATCATGAGCCGTCCCGACGAGGCGCGCCGTATCGCCGCGAAGCAGGACATCGGCACGATCATGCAGGCGCTCAAGCTGTACCGGCTCGACAACGGCCGCTATCCGACCCAGGAACAGGGCCTGAACGCGCTGATCCAGAAGCCGACCACCGATCCGATCCCGAACAACTGGAAGGACGGCGGCTATCTCGAGCGCCTGCCGAACGATCCGTGGGGCAACGGGTACAAGTACCTGAACCCGGGCGTGCACGGCGAGATCGACGTGTTCAGCTACGGCGCCGACGGCAAGGAAGGCGGCGAGAGCAACGATTCCGACATCGGTTCGTGGCAGTAAGCCTGCGCTGACCGTCCCGACGTTCTCCCCGTTCTTCACTCCATGCCCGCCCCTCGCACGCCCTTGCGCTCCGCTCGCGCTCGCCGCGATGCCCGCGACGGCCGCGTGCGGCGCGGCGCGGCCGTGACCGCGGCACGCGCACGCGGCTTCACGCTGCTCGAGATGCTGGTCGTGCTCGTGATCGCGGGCCTGCTGGTGTCGCTCGCGTCGCTGTCGTTGACGCGCAATCCGCGCACCGACCTGCGCGAGGAAGCGCAGCGCATCGCGCTGCTGTTCGAGACGGCCGGCGACGAAGCACAGGTGCGCGCGCGCCCGATCGCGTGGCAGCCGACCGCGCACGGTTTCCGCTTCGACGTGAGCTCGCCCGACGGCTGGCACACGCTGCGCGACGACGTGCTGCGCCCGCGCGACTGGGACGGCGGCGTCACGGGCGCCGATATCGACTATCCCGGTTCGGACACGCGCGCGAGCCGCGTCGTGTTCGGCACGGAAAGCATCGACACGCCGGTGCGCGTGACGCTGCATTCGGCGGTCGGCAGCGCGACGATCGTCGGCACCGGCAACGGCCGCTACGAGGTGCAATGACGATGCGTCGTCGCCTGCCCTTTCCGGCCGCTTCCCGCCCCCCAAGGGGACTCCCTTCGGGGCACCCCGGGCGTACTTCCTCCGGAGACCGGCCTGCGGCCGGCCTCGTCGGGGCGCGCGGCTTCACGATGATCGAGGTGCTGGTCGCGCTCGCGATCATCGCGGTCGCGCTCGCCGCGTCGATCCGCGCGGTCGGCACGATGGCGACCAATGCATCCGATCTCCACCGCCGGCTGCTCGCCGGCTGGAGTGCCGACAACGCGCTCGCGCAACTGCGCCTCACGCATGCGTGGCCGGAGGTCGGCGAACAGAGCTTCGACTGTTCGCAGGGCAACCTGCAGCTGGTCTGCACGCAGCGCGTGAGCACGACGCCGAACCCGGTGTTCCGGCGCGTGCAGATGTCGGTGAGCATGCCGGGGCGCGCCGGCGTGCTCGCGCAAATGGTGACGGTGGTCGCGAATGAAACCAGCCGTCCGCTCTGACGCGCCGATGCCGCGCCGGCCGCTGCGCGCCGCCGGCTCGCGCCGCGTGCGAGGCTTCACGCTGATCGAACTGATGATCGCGATCGCGATCCTCGCGGTGGTCGCGATCCTGTCGTGGCGCGGGCTCGACCAGATCATGCGCGGCCGCGACAAGGTCGCGGCCGCGATGGAAGACGAGCGCGTGTTCGCGCAGATGTTCGACCAGATGCGCATCGACGCGCGGCTCGCCGCGACCGACGACGAAGCCGGCCAGCCGGCGATCGGCGTCGCCGGCAACACGCTGCAGATCGTCCGCGAGCTCGACGTGCCGGGCGCCGCGCCGCGGCTGCAGGTGGTCCGCTACCGGATCGCCGGCGGGCGCGTCGTGCGCTATGCGTCGCCGCCGCTCGACGACGCGAACCGCCTGCGCGACGTGCTGAAGGACAGCAGCGTCGACGGCTGGAGCTGGGTCGCGCTGATGGGCGGCGTCGGTGCGATCGACGCGAAGCTGTACGTGCCGCGCGTCGGCTGGACCACCAACCTGCAGACGGCCAACGACGCGCTCGCGCAGAACAACGACGCGCTGAAGGTGCCGCAGATCGGCAACGCGCCGCCGGCGCGGGCGGTGACGGGGCTGCAGGTCAGCATCGGCGCGACGTCGCTGCGCGTGCCCGTCACGCGCATCTTCCTCGTCGGGGAATGACGATGCGCGCGCGCCCTCACCGTACCCGGTTCGCCGCACGCGGCCGCCGCGAGCGCGGCGCGGCGATCATCACCGCGCTGCTCGTCGTCGCGCTGTCGGCGATCCTCGTGTCGGGGATGCTGTGGCGCCAGCAGGTGCAGATTCGCCGCATCGAGAACCAGCGCGTGATCGCGCAGGCGCAGTGGGTCGCGCGCGGCGCGCTCGACTGGACGCGCATGATCCTGCGCTCCGAGGGCGACACGGCGCCCGGCATCACCTATCTCGGCGGGATCTGGGCCGTGCCGATCGCGAAGACGAAGCTGTCGGATTTCCTCGGCCGGATCGGCGCGCCGAACGACAACGGCGGCGAAGATACCTACATCTCCGGATCGATCGAGGACGCGCAGGCGAAGTACAACCTGCGCAACCTCGTGTCGTCGCCGGCGCCCGGCGTGCTGCAGCTCAACGCGATGCAGTTCCAGGCGTTCCAGCGGCTGCTGACGACCCTCGGTTACGACGGCGCGCTCGCGAAGCGCATCGCGCTGCAGATGCGCGCGGGCCTGATGCACTCGGCGACGCGTTTCCAGACGCCGACGCTGCCCGGCGCCGGAACGGCCGCGACCGCGCCGGTGCCCGGCGGCGACACGGCCGGCAACTTCACCGACGAGCCGGGGATGTCCGACGGCGACCGCGGGCCCGCGCCGCTCGTGATGACCGGCGTCGACAGCCTGCTCGACGTCGACGGCGTCACGCCCGAAATGGTCGCGCGGCTGCGCCCGTTCGTCACCGTGCTGCCGACCACGACGCCGGTGAACATGAACACCGCGCCGGCCGAGGTGATCGCGGCGCTGATGCCGGGGATGAGCGTGTCGTCCGCGCAGGCGCTCGTCGCGCGGCGCGAGACCGTGTTTTTCCGCAACGTCGGCGACGTGCAGCTCGCGCTGCGCGGTGCCGGCGCGCCGAACGTGACGATCGACTCGAGCCTCGTCGACGTCAATTCGAGTTACTTCATCGTGCATGGCCGGATTCAGCACGATCGCGCGGAGGTCGATCGCACCTCGCTCGTGTATCGTGATCCGACCACGCACTCGACGCGGGTCGTGCGCATCCGCGACCAGCTATAACGACGCCATCCGGGAGAGGAGCTCTTGAGCACGCTGATTGTTTCTTTGCCGCCGCGCGAGCCGGCCGTGCCGTTGCAGGAATGGCAGTGGCCCGAGCTGCCGTTCACGCTCGTGGACAAGGCCGGCCAGGTGCAGCGCGCGGGCCGCGCCGCGCTCGCGCTGCTGCCGCGCGCGAACGCGACGGTGCTGATCGTCGCCGCGCGCGACGTGCTGCTGCTGGCCGCGACCGTGCCGCCGCTCAAGGGGCCGAAGCTGCGCCAGGCGCTGCCGAACATCGTCGAGGATCAGCTGATCCAGGATCCGCTCGGCTGCCATGTCGCGCTCGATCCGGTCGCGCTGCCCGACGGCGGCCGCGTGCTGGCCGTCGTCGACCGCGCGTGGTTCCGCGCGATCTGTGATGCCTTCACCGCGGCCGGCCACCGGCACCTGAGCGCGGTGCCCGCGACGCGCTGCCTGCCCGCACCGCGCGCGCCGGCGGCGGAAGCTGCACCGGATGCGCATGCCGACGGTGAGGCCACCCAAGCCGACGCGCTCACGGATGCGGTCGAGCCGCCTGCGCGCCCGACCGCGGTCGCCGCGGTGCTCGGCGTCACGACGGCGGTCGAGCCGGTGCTCGTGGAAGCCGGCGCGCAGCCGGCCGCGGCCGGTGCGCCGCGTCTCGAATTCGCGGTCGCGCGCGGCGCGCTCGGCGAAGGGTTCGCGGCGCCTGCGTCGCGCGCGGCCGGCACGCTCGCCGCGCTCGCGGGCGGCGGCGACGTCGAACTGTACGAACTCGGCGAACCGGGCGCGGAGCCGCGCCTCGCGTCGGTCGGACGCGCCGACGGCCCGCTGCTGCCGGGCGCGCAACCGCTGCCGTTCGATGCGTTCGCGCGGCGTGCGCTGACCGAGCGCTTCGATCTGTGCCAGTTCGAATTCGAATCGCAGCCGTGGCGCTTCGACCGCGCGACGCTGAAGCGCCTGCGCGTGCCGATCGCACTCGCCGCGGCTACGCTCGGCGTCGCGGTGATCGGGATGAACCTGCACTGGTGGAAGCTGTCGCGCGAGCGCGACGCGCTGTCCGCGCAGATCACCGAGACGCTGCTGTCGGCCTTCCCGAAGACGACGACGGTGCTCGATCCGCCCGCGCAGATGCAGCGTCAGCTCGACCAGCTGCGCCTCGCGGCGGGCGAGCTGTCGCCGAACGATTTTCTCGCGCTGTCGAGCGGGCTGTCGCGTTCGATGGGCGCGCTGCCGCTGAACGGTATCGCGTCGCTCGATTATCACGACCGGCGGCTCGACGTCGGCTTCAAGCCGGAGGTCAAGGTCGACCCCGATTTCCCGCAGCGTCTCGCGCGCAACGGGCTGACCGGCGAAGTCGACAGCAGCACCGGCAAATGGACGATCCGGAGCCGCTCATGAAGACGGAACAACTGACCCAGACGCTGGCCCAGTTCTGGGGCGAGCGCACGCCGCGCGAGCGGACGCTGCTCGGCTGGGGCGGCGCCGTGCTGGCCGTCGCGATCGCGTATTCGGTGCTGTGGTCGCCCGCGGAGGAAGGCCGCGCGCGGATCCGGCGCGCGCTGCCGACGATGCGCCAGGAGCTCGCGCAGATGACCGCGCAGGCCAACGAGGCGAAGTCGTTGACGGCCGCCGCGCAAGGCGTCGCGCCGACCGGTCTTGCGCTGAAGGACGCGCTCACCGCGTCGCTGTCCGATCACGGGCTGCAGGGCGCGCAGGTGCAGGTCGTCGGTAACGGCGTGCAGATCCAGATGAAGAACGCCTCGTTTCCGGTGTGGACGCAGTGGCTCGACGACGCGCGCCGGCAGTTCAAGGTGCAGGTCGGCGAAGCGCATGTGACCGGACTGAAGGAAGACGGCCAGGTCGACCTGACGGCCGTGATGCAACCCTCGACGCAGAAATGACGCAGTGGATGAAACCAGCGACGGTCGGCCGATGAGGCCAGGGATCAGGCGGCTCGTCGCCGCATTGCCGTGGGTGGTGGCGGGCGGGTTCGCGACGGCGCTGACGCTCGTCGCGCTCGCGCCGGCCGCGTGGATCGCGCCGCAGTTCGCGCGCGCGAGCGGCGGCCACGTGAACCTCGTCGATCCGGACGGATCGCTGTGGCACGGCTCGGGCACGCTGATGCTCGCACCGGGCGCGGACCAGAGCGCGGCAACGCTGCTGCCGGGGCGGGTCGAATGGACCACGGGCTTCTGGCCGCTCCTGACCGGGCGCGTGCGGATGCGCATGCGGCAGACCGAGGCGATGCCCGACGCCGTCACGCTCGACGCGACGTGGCGCGGCGCCGTGCTGTCGGCGGGCACGATGGCCGTGCCCGCGTCGCTGCTTGCCGGGCTCGGCACGCCGTTCAACACGCTCGACCTGCAGGGCGACGTGCGGCTCGGCTGGACCGACTGGCGGATGATCGGCAACAGCGCGTTCGGCCAGCTGACAGTGACGATCGATTCGATGAGTTCGCGCGTGTCGCGCGTGAAGCCGCTCGGGTCGTATCGCGCAGTGCTGCAGGCGAAGGGCTCGGGCGCCGATCTCGACCTGTCGACGACGCAGGGCCCGCTGTTCCTCGACGGACACGGCAGCTTCGGCCCCGGCCAGGGTTCGTTTCGCGGCACCGCGCATGCGGCGCCCGAGCAGCAGGCGAACCTCGCGGGGCTGCTGAACCTGCTCGGCCATCCGATCGGCAACAACGAAGTGTCGCTGATCTTCGGCGACGCGACGCGCTGACGCGCGCCACCCTCTCCTTTCCGTCTTACTTCTGCGCGAGCGGCACGGCGGCCGACGGCGCGGTCGCGGCCGGCGCCGCCGCACCGGATGCCGGCGCCGGTGCCGCCATGTCACCCGTTTCGCGCGCGAGGTCCGACGCATCCCAGCCGCCGCCGAGCGCCTTCACGAGCCCGACCGACGACACCATTCGCTGGCCGGCGATCGTCGCGAGCTTCTGCTGCGCGGTGAACGCGGTGGTCTGCGCGGTCAGCACGTTCAGGTAGGCGACCGTGCCGGCCTTGTACTGGTTCGTGACGATCGCGAGCGCATGCTGGGCGCTGTCGACGGCCTGCCGCTGCACGTCGACTTCCTGCGCGAGGATGCGCTGCGACGCGAGGTTGTCCTCGACGTCCTGGAACGCGGTGAGCACCGCGAGGCGGTACGCGGCGACGTCCTGGTCGTAGGTCGCGCGCGCGGCATCCGTTTGCGCGGCGCGCAGGCCGGCGTCGAACAGCGTCGCCGCGAGCTGCGGGCCGACCGTCCAGAACCGCGCGGGCAGCGTGAACAGTTGCGACCACACCGAGCTCTGGAAGCCGCCGGTGGCCGACAGCGTGAGCGTCGGGAAGAACGCGGCGATCGCGACGCCGATCTGCTCGTTCGCGGCCGCCGCGCGGCGCTCGGCCGCCGCGATGTCGGGCCGGCGCTCGAGCAGCGCGGACGGCACGTCGACCGGCGTGATCGGTGGCTCCGCCGCGAGCGGGTTCGGCGCCAGCGAGAACGTCGATGCCGGTTCGCCGATCAGTGTCGCGATCGCATGCTCGTACTGCGCGCGCGCGACGCCGTTGTCGATCGACGCGGCCTGCGCGCTCTGCAGCTGCGTCTGCGCCTGGATCACGTCCGCGCGCGCGGCGACGCCCTGCGCGTACTGGTTCTGCGTGAGCTTCAGCGATTCGCCGTACGACTTCACGGTGTCGTCGAGCAGCTTCTGCAGCGCGTCGGACGTGCGCAGCTGGAAGTAGGTCTGCGCGAGCAGCGCCTGCTGCGAGAGCCGCGCGTTCGCGAGATCGGCCGCGGCGGCCGCTTCGCCGGCGCGCTGCGCGCTGACGGTGCGGCTCACCTTGCCCCACAGGTCGGGTTCCCAGCTCGCGTCGAGGCCGACGCTGTAGCTGTTGCTGATCGACGAGCTGCTGCCGAAGCTCGACGAAGACGACGTACGCCCCGTCCGGGAGCGTGAGCCCGAGGCGGTCAGCCCGACGGTCGGGAAGTACGCGGCACGCGCTTCGGCGACGAGCGCGCGGGCCTGCCGGTACGCGGCGGCCGATTGCGCGATGGTCTGGTTCGATGCGTTGAGCTTGCCGACCAGTGCCTCGAGCTGCGGGTCGTGGTAGACGCTCCACCACGGACCGCGGTCGGCGCGGTCGGCGGGCTGCGCGACTTTCCAGCCGGCCGGCGCTTCCTTGAAGGCGGCGGGGATCGACGTGTCGGGCCGGTGATAGTCGGGCCCGACGGCGCAGCCGGCGAGCAGCACGGCCGTCGCGACGGCGACGGCGGCGCTCAGCGGGCGAATGGCGCGCGGGAGGAGAGCGTACGGCATGGTGGTTTTCCTGTCGGGATGCTGCGGCCGGCGAGCGGCGTCGCGCGATGCGGTCGTCGTGCCGCTGGCGGACAAATGGTAACTGACGGCGGGAAAGCCGCGCAGCCCTAAGGGTACGGTGCGCGGCGACACGAATGTGTTACCGGCGCGGCCGGCCGGTTTACCGGTCATTACGGATCGCTTGCGCTCGAGGCAGGCGACGAATGCGGCGCAGGCGACGCCGGGACGCGGGGTGCGGCCGGCATTCGGTCGGGATGACGGGAGCGGGCGGTGTCAGTGGCAGCGCGCGGGCAGAGCGACGGGATCGGCGGCGGACCGCCATGTCGACGGCTCCGTGGCCGCCGGGCGGCTCGTGCGGCGGGCGGCGCCCTTCGCGTTGCGCTGCCGGCGGTGATCGAACCAGGCAAACCCGAGCGCCGCGAGCGACCCGCCCGGCACCACCAGCATCGTCACGTACAGCGCGATCTTCCAGCCGCGGTGCGGCCCGGAGAACACATGATGAGCGGTATCGGTCAGGTTGCGGCGCAGCGCGCCGGCGGCATTTTTCAGGAACAGCATTGCGAACATCCTCGGGTGCCCGGCAGCGCGGGCTGAGCGGTCAGAACATCGTCTCCGGCAGTGCGGCATGCACGTCGTAACTGGTTGCCTGAAATAATATTGACTAAGCAATCATTTTTCAAGATACTGGGCGCGTTTTGACCTGAAACGCACTGTTGCTGCGCGCGCAATTCGCATGAACGGCGGCCTCTACGATCCCGACACCATTGCACTGGAAACGAGCCTCGGTTATTACCTGACCAAGGCCCGGCAGGCGCTCGTCGAGAGAATGGACCGCGCACTCGAGCCGTACGACCTCACCGCGCAGCAGATCGGCGTGATCCTGCTGCTGTCGCGCGGTTATGCGCGCACGCCGTTCGAGCTGTCGCGCAAGATGTCGTACGACAGCGGTTCGATGACCCGGATGCTCGACCGCCTCGAGCGCAAGGGCCTGATCGCGCGCTCGCGCAGCGAACAGGACCGCCGCGTGATCGAGCTGACGCTGACCGAGCGCGGCGCCGACGCGGCCCGCGCGCTGCCGTCGCTGATCGCGACCGCGTTGAACGCGCAGCTCGCCGGTTTCTCGGCCGACGAACTCGCGCTGCTCACCGGCCTGCTGCAGCGGTTCATCGCCAACGGGCCCGGCGACGCCGGCTGCCCGAAGCCCGACGAACCGGATTGCTGAGCGCGGGAGGCCCGATGTCTAGGTTAAGCATTCGCTTATTTCTCTGTCTGGGCAGAAGATGACGAGGCACGTGCTCCATCTCTCCCCTCACCCGTTCCACCCGTCCGGGCCGCGCGATAGGGTGCGCCCGTGTGTTGTGCCGGCGCGCTGCGCGCGTCGCGTCTAGGAGATTCCGATGTCCGCCACCACGGCATCCGCCGCGCCACCTGCCGCCCAACCCGCGCCGCTTACCGGCGGCGCGCTCGCGCTCCTCACCGTCGGGCTCGCGCTCGGCACCTTCATGGAAGTGCTCGACACGTCGATCGCGAACGTTGCGGTGCCGACCATCTCGGGCAGCCTCGGCGTCGCGACGAGCGAAGGCACGTGGGTGATCTCGTCGTATTCGGTCGCGTCCGCGATCGCGGTGCCGCTGACCGGCTGGCTCGCACGGCGGGTCGGCGAGGTGCGCCTGTTCACGCTGTCGGTGCTCGCGTTCACGATCGCGTCGGCGCTGTGCGGCCTCGCGGAAAACTTCGAGACGCTGATCGCGTTCCGGCTGCTGCAGGGCCTCGTGTCCGGGCCGATGGTGCCGCTGTCGCAGACGATCCTGATGCGCAGCTATCCGCCCGCGAAGCGCGGGCTCGCGCTAGGGTTATGGGCGATGACGGTGATCGTCGCGCCGATCTTCGGCCCGTTGCTGGGCGGCTGGATCAGCGACAACTACACGTGGCCGTGGATCTTCTACATCAACCTGCCGATCGGCATCTTCTCCGCGGCCTGCGCATACTTCCTGCTGCGCGGTCGCGAGACGAAGACGACGAAGCAGCGGATCGACGCGATCGGCCTCGCGCTGCTCGTGATCGGCGTATCGTGCCTGCAGATGATGCTGGACCTCGGCAAGGACCGCGACTGGTTCAACTCGAGCTTCATCGTCGCGCTCGCGCTGATCGCGGTCGTGTCGCTCGCGTTCATGCTCGTGTGGGAGGCGACCGAGAAGGAACCGGTGGTCGACCTGTCGCTGTTCAAGGACCGCAACTTCGCGCTCGGCGCGCTGATCATCTCGTTCGGCTTCATGGCGTTCTTCGGCTCGGTCGTGATCTTCCCGCTGTGGCTGCAGACGGTGATGGGCTACACGGCCGGCAAGGCCGGCCTCGCGACCGCGCCGGTCGGGCTGCTCGCGCTGGTGCTGTCGCCGCTGATCGGGCGCAACATGCACCGGCTCGACCTGCGGATGGTCGCGAGCTTCGCGTTCATCGTGTTCGCGGGTGTATCGGTCTGGAATTCGACGTTCACGCTCGACGTGCCGTTCAACCACGTGATCCTGCCGCGGCTCGTGCAGGGGATCGGCGTCGCGTGCTTCTTCGTGCCGATGACGACGATCACGCTGTCGAGCATCTCCGACGAGCGGCTTGCGAGCGCGTCCGGGCTGTCGAACTTCCTGCGCACGCTGTCGGGCGCGATCGGCACCGCGGCCAGCTCGACGTTCTGGGAGAACGATGCGATCTATCACCACGCGCGGCTGTCGGAATCGGTGAGCATCTACGCGCAGAGCACGACCGACTACCAGGGCGCGCTCGCGCAGCTCGGGATCGTCGGGCAGACGGCCAACGCGCAGCTCAACCAGCTCGTCACGCAGCAGGGCTTCATGATGGCGACCAACGACTTCTTCCATCTGTCGGCGGGCGTGTTCATCGCGCTCGCGGCGCTCGTGTGGATCACGAAGCCGAGGAAAGGCGCGGGGCCGGCAATGGGGCATTGAACGCGGAGGCTGGACCGTTTTCGCTGCGCCGTGTCCGTCTTGCAAGCCCCTTCCATTCGGACTAAGCTAAATAAGTTACTGAACTTAGTTCACATGGGATGAGGTAATGCAGACCTACAACATGCATGACGCGAAGACGAATCTATCGCGTTTGATTGACGAAGCCGTCCACGCGGGCGAACCGTTCGTGATCGCGAAAGCCGGCAAGCCGCTCGTCAAGGTGGTGCCGATCAATGCGCCTGAAGCCGTTCCCCCGGCTCGGATCGGCTTCATGAAGGGACAGATTCAGGTTCCCGACGATTTCGACACGATGGGTGACGAGGCCATTCGGAGGCTGTTCGAGGGCGACGCGTGAAAGTCCTGCTCGACACCCATCTGCTCCTTTGGGCGGCGGCCGACGCTGCGGAACTACCGAGCAGCGCCCGGTCGATCATTCAGGATCCGGCTTATACCCTGCTTTTCAGTGTCGTGAGTCTCTGGGAAATCGTGATCAAGCGCGGACTGGATCGGGACGATTTCCAGGTCGATCCCCATCTGCTCCGTCGCAACCTGCTCGATGTCGGCTACGTGGAATTGCCGATCACGAGCGCGCACGTTCTCTGCGTCGAGCAGTTGCCGGCGGTCCATCGCGATCCGTTCGATCGGCTGTTGATCGCGCAGGCAATTTCGGAAGGTGTATCGCTGCTCACGCACGACCACACCGTTGCGCGGTACGCGGGCCCGATTCAGCACGTCTGAATTCTGCCCGCACCGCGCGCCTCACTCCCGCGCCCGCAACCCGCCGAAGGCCAGGTCGTCGCCCGACGCGATCGGCAGCGTCGCCCGCGCGACGTCGAGCCACGCCCGCGCCGCGTGCGACAGGTAACCCTTCTTCAGCCAGCCGAGCGCGATCGCCCAGGTGATCTCCGGCTCGACGATCGGCCGGCACGTGAACTGCCGCGCATCGAGCCGCCGGCAGTACGGCTCCGGCAACAGCGCGATGCCGACCCCCGCGTGCACCAGCGCGGCCATGAAATCCCAATGACCGCTGCGGCTCACGATCGACGGCGTGAAGCCGGCCTGCCGGCACGCGTCGAGCACCGCGTCGTGCAGCGCGAGGCTTTCCGCGTAGAACACGAACGACTCGCGCGCCAGATCGGCGAGCGGCACGGCCGTGTGATCCTCCCAGCGCGACTCGCGCGGCGCGACCAGCCACAGCGGCGCGCGCACCATCGGCAGTCGCTCGAACGTGGCCGGATCGACCGGCTCCAGCAGCCCGCCGAGCTCGAGCTCGCCCGACATCAGCGCGGCCTCGATCATCCGCGCGCCCTGCTCGAACAGCTTCAGCTCGATGTTCGGATAACGCTGCTTGTACGCGGCGATGATCGGCGTGAACAGCGACCCGCCGAGCGGCGGAATGCCGATCGTCAGCTCGCCGCGCCCGAGCGTGCCCAGATCCTTCAGCTCCGACTGCAGCTGCGCCTGCGCGGCGAGCACGTCCTGGCCGCGCTGGAACACGATCCGCCCCGCGTCGGTCAGCACCATCTGCCGGCCGTCGCGCAGCAACAGCGGCGAGCCGATCTCGTCCTCGAGCGCCTTCACCATCTTGCTGATGGTCGGCTGCGTGACGAACAACCGGTCGGCGGCCGCCGTGAAGCTCTGCTGACGGACCACCTCGACGAAGTACCGCAGCGCGCGCAATTCCATCGATGACTCCCCAAGTTGGTGCAACGAACCAAGCTGAATTCCGAATTGGAATGACAAGGATAGAGACAAGTCATTTTATTTATGGTTAGGGGAAACCCTATACTCACACCATCAACGCAATATCTGTATGGAGCCCGCCATGACCAAGCCGACCGCCACTGCCGCCGCCCGCCCCGCCGCCGCGGGCAACGTTGCGCGTACGGGCCGGATCGTGCTGCAGGCCACCGCGCTCGGCGTGCTGTGGATGGCGGTCGACTGGGCCGTGCGCGCGGTCGGGCTGCCGGTGCCGTCCGGCGTCGTCGGCCTCGCGGTGCTGCTCGCGCTGCTGTTCTCGGGCCGCGTCGCGCCCGCGTGGGTGAAGGACGGCGCGAACTGGCTCCTGTCCGACATGCTGCTGTTCTTCGTGCCGGCCGCTGTCGCGGCCGTCCAGTATGGCGGGCTGTTCCGCGAGGACGGCTGGCGCATCGCGCTGGTCATGCTCGCCGGCACCGCGTTCGTGATGGTCGCGGTGGCGGTGGCGGTCGACCTCGCCGCGAAGCTCGAGCGCCGGCTCGCCGCGCAGCGCGTGTTCGCCGAGCGCCGCCGTGCGCGCCTCGCGACCGCGTCGGCCCACTGAGCCGGGGCCTGCGATGCTTGCGCTGCTGTCGAACCTGTCCGCCGACCGCGTGAATACCGCGATCTCCGTCGGCTGCTTCGTGCTGACGGTCGTCCTGTATTTCGTGTCGAAGCGGCTCTACGCATACAGGAAGACGCTGCTGTTCTCGCCGCTCGTGTTCGTGCCGGGCGTGCTGGCGCTGCTCGTCGTGCTGACCGGCATCCCGTATTCGGTCTACTTCCGCGACACGCGCTGGCTGATGTGGCTGCTCGGCCCGGCGACGATCGCGTTCGCGGTGCCGATCTACGAGTATCGCGACCTGATCCGCCGCCACTGGCTGTCGCTGTCGGTCGGCGTCGCGGTCGGGATCGGTGCCGGCGTGTGCGGATCGCTGCTGCTCGCGAAGCTGCTGCACCTGTCGCCCGAGCTGCAGCGCTCGCTGATGACGCGCTCGGTTTCGACCCCGTTCGCGCTCGCCGTGTCCGACAAGATCCATGCGCCGAAGGATCTCACCGCGCTGTTCGTGATCGCGACCGGCATCTGCGGGATGCTGCTCGGCGAGATCGTGCTCGCGCTGGTGCCGATGCGCACGCGGCTCGCGCGCGGCGCGCTGTTCGGCGCGGCCGCCCACGGCGTGGGCACGGCGAAGGCGCGCGAGATCGGCAGCGAGGAAGGCGTCGTGTCGAGCCTCACGATGATGATCGCGGGCGTGGCGATGGTGCTGATCGCGCCGCTGCTGTCGCTGCTGCCGATCTGACGATGCGCGGGCGGGTGCCGCCGCCCGCCCTTCTCGCCCGAAGGCCCGGATGCCCGCCGGTCGCCCGCCTCACCGCTCGCAGACGCGGTTTTCCCGCCGCTCGTACCCTGCATCGAGCCGACACCCGGCCGACAATCGGCTGAGATAGCCGCAATTCCCCCCTCTTTTCCGCCCATCGGGCTCGGCCCGGATGCCGAACAATGCATGCTACGAGACATCACGCACGCATTCACATGGCCTCCACGACCGCAAACCCGACTGCCGACAAGCCGGCCTCGTCCGGCAAGTTCAAGCGCATCGCGCTCATCGCCGTCATCGCGCTGGGCGCAGCGGCCGCCGCCGCGGGCGGCATGTACGTGTTCCTGAGCAAGACCGGCGTCGGCCATGCGAGCGCGCCCGCCGAACCGGCGCCGCTGGCCGCTCCGGTGTTCTTCCCGCTCGACCCGCTGACCGTCAACCTGCAGTCGGACGACGGCGTGCAGCACTACCTGCGCGTCGGCCTGTCGCTGAAGCTCACCGACCCGAAGGCACAGGAGCAGCTGACCGCGCGCATGCCGGAGACCCGCAGCCGGATCTTGCTCGCGCTGTCGAACAAGCATCCCGAGGATCTCGCGACGCCGGACGGCAAGCGTTCGCTCGCGAAGGAGCTGCGCGAGCTGATCGAACAGCCGACGCAGCCGGGCAACCAGCGCGCGAAGGTCGACGACGTGCTGTTCACCGAATTCGTCGTCCAGTAACGCGGCCGGAAAAGGAGCGCGCATGGGCCACCAGGAGTTCATGTCCCAGGAGGAGGTCGATGCCCTCCTCAAGGGCGTCACGGGCGAAACCGACGCAATCGACGAGCAGCGCGATACGTCGGGCGTCCGCCCCTACAACATCGCGACGCAGGAGCGGATCGTCCGCGGCCGGATGCCCGGCCTCGAGATCATCAACGACCGCTTCGCGCGCCTCTTGCGGATCGGCATCTTCAACTTCATGCGGCGCACGGCGGAAATCTCCGTGAGCCAGGTGAAGGTACAGAAGTACAGCGAGTTCACCCGCAACCTGCCGATCCCGACGAACCTGAACCTGGTGCACGTGAAGCCGCTGCGCGGCACGTCGCTGTTCGTGTTCGACCCGAACCTCGTGTTCTTCGTCGTCGACAACCTGTTCGGCGGCGACGGGCGTTTCCACACGCGCGTCGAGGGCCGCGACTTCACGGCCACCGAGCAGCGGATCATCGGCAAGCTGCTGAACCTCGTGTTCGAGCACTACACGACCGCGTGGAAGAGCGTGCGGCCGCTGCAGTTCGAATTCGTGCGCTCGGAGATGCACACGCAGTTCGCGAACGTCGCGACGCCGAACGAGATCGTGATCGTCACGCAGTTCTCGATCGAGTTCGGGCCGACCGGCGGCACGCTGCACATCTGCATGCCGTATTCGATGGTCGAGCCGATCCGCGACGTGCTCGCGTCGCCGATCCAGGGCGAGGCGCTCGAAGTCGACCGCCGCTGGGTGCGCGTGCTGTCGCAGCAGGTGCAGTCGGCCGAGGTCGAGCTGAGCGCGGATCTCGCCGAGATCCCGTCGACGTTCGAGAAGATCCTGAACCTGCGCGCGGGCGACGTGCTGCCGCTGGAGATCGCGGACACGATCACCGCGAAGGTCGACGGCGTGCCGGTGATGGAGTGCGGCTACGGCATTTTCAATGGTCAATATGCGTTGCGCGTACAGAAGATGATCAGCGCGGGCGACACGATGAAGGAAGGTGGATATGAGTGAGCTGAACCCGACGACCGAACTCGACCCGCAGGCACTCGCCGACGCGGCCCTCGCGGAATCGGCCGCGGCCGTGCAGGCCGCGCCCGCCGCCGCGGAAGAGGATTCGGGCATTGACGACTGGGCTGCCGCGCTCGCCGAGCAGAACCAGCAGCCGGTGCAGGCGGGCGCGACCGGCGCCGGCGTGTTCCAGCCGCTGTCGAAGGCCGCGGCCAGCTCGACGCACAACGACATCGAGATGATTCTCGACATCCCGGTCAAGATGACCGTGGAGCTCGGCCGCACGAAGATCGCGATCCGCAACCTGCTGCAGCTCGCGCAGGGGTCGGTCGTCGAACTCGACGGCCTCGCCGGCGAGCCGATGGACGTGCTCGTGAACGGCTGCCTGATCGCGCAGGGCGAGGTCGTGGTGGTCAACGACAAGTTCGGCATCCGGCTGACCGACATCATCACGCCGGCCGAACGGATCCGGAAGCTGAATCGATGAAAGTCGTGACGTCCGGCCGCCGCGCGCGCCTGTTCGCGATCGCGGCGGCGGCTGCCGTTGCCGCGTCGCTTGCGTGCGCGCCGGCCGGCGCCGCCGACATGAACGCGGTGAACAACGCCGGCGCCATCGCATCGAGCGTGACGGTCGGCTCGGCCGTGCCGTCGCTCGGCGTCGGCGCGGTGCTGCAGACGCTCGTCGGGCTCGCGGTCGTGATCGGCCTCGTATTCGGCTGCGCGTGGCTCGCGCGCCGCTTCGGGTTCCAGCCCGCGCGGCGCGGCGGCCCGCTGAAGGTCGTGTCGAGCGTCGGGCTCGGCGCGAAGGAAAGCGCGACGATCGTCGAGATCGGCGATACCTGGCTCGTGCTCGGCGTCGCGCCGGGCAACGTGCGGCTGCTGCATACGCTGCCGGCCGGCTCGGCGGCGGCCACCGCGACGGTCGAGGCACCTGCCGGCGGCCCCGCATCCGGCGGCGGCCAGCCCGGCACGTTCGGCGCGCGGTTTCGCGACGCGCTCGCGGGCGAAGCCGCGAAGCGCTTCGGACGCGGCAAGGACCGCTGACATGGCGTCGCGCCCTCTTTCCGCTCTTTCCGTATTCGCTTCTCGATGAAACACGAATTCCTGCGTCGCGCGGCGCGCTTCGCGCCCGTGCTGATCCTCTGCGTCGCCCCGGCGCTCGCGTGCGCGCAGGCGGCCGGCCTGCCCGCGTTCAACACGAGCCCGGGCCCGAACGGCGGCACCACCTATTCGCTGAGCGTGCAGACGATGCTGCTGCTCACGATGCTGTCGTTCCTGCCGGCGATGCTGCTGATGATGACGAGCTTCACGCGCATCATCATCGTGCTGTCGCTGCTGCGCCAGGCGCTCGGCACCGCGACGACGCCGCCGAACCAGGTGCTGGTCGGCCTCGCGATGTTCCTCACCTTCTTCGTGATGTCGCCGGTGCTCGACCGCGCGTACGCCGACGGCTACAAGCCGTTTTCCGACGGCTCGATGCCGATGGAGCAGGCCGTGCAGCGCGGCGTCGCGCCGTTCAAGACCTTCATGCTGAAGCAGACCCGCGAGACCGATCTCGCGCTGTTCGCGAAGATCTCGAAGGCCGCGCCGATGCAGGGCCCGGAAGACGTGCCGCTGTCGCTGCTGGTGCCCGCGTTCGTCACGAGCGAGCTGAAGACCGGCTTCCAGATCGGCTTCACGATCTTCATCCCGTTCCTGATCATCGACATGGTCGTCGCGAGCGTGCTGATGTCGATGGGGATGATGATGGTGTCGCCGTCCACCGTGTCGCTGCCGTTCAAGCTGATGCTGTTCGTGCTGGTCGACGGCTGGCAGCTGCTGATCGGCTCGCTCGCGCAGAGCTTCACGTAAGCGGAGGACGCGCACGATGACACCCGAACAGGTGATGACGCTGGCGCACCAGGCGATGATGGTCGGCCTGCTGCTGGCCGCCCCGCTGCTGCTGGTCGCGCTCGCGGTCGGCCTCGTCGTGAGCCTGTTCCAGGCCGCGACGCAGATCAACGAATCGACGCTGTCGTTCATCCCGAAGCTGCTCGCGGTGGCCGCGACGCTCGTGATCGCAGGCCCGTGGATGCTGACGACGATGCTCGACTACCTGCGGCAGACGCTGCTGCACGTCGCGACGCTCGGCGCCGGCTGAGCGGCGCGCCAGGCTTTCGTTCCCCGCCGATGTTCTCGGTTACCTACGCGCAGCTCAACGGCTGGCTGACGGCCTTCCTGTGGCCGTTCGTGCGGATGCTCGCGCTCGTCGCGACGGCACCCGTGGTCGGCCATGCGGCCGTGCCGGTGCGCGTGAAGATCGGCATCGCCGCGTTCCTGGCGCTGGTCGTCGCGCCGACGCTCGGCGCGATGCCGGGCGTCACGGTGTTCTCCGCGCAGGGCATCTGGATCGTCGTCACGCAGTTCCTGATCGGTGTCGCGATGGGCTTCACGATGCAGATCGTGTTCGCGGCCGTCGAGGCGGCCGGCGACTTCATCGGCCTGTCGATGGGGCTCGGTTTCGCGACCTTCTTCGACCCGCATTCGAACGGCGCGACGCCGGCGATGGGCCGCTTCCTGAATGCGATCGCGATGCTCGCGTTTCTCGCGGTGGACGGGCACCTGCAGGTGTTCGCGGCGCTGGCCGCATCGTTCCAGACGCTGCCGGTGTCGGCCGACCTGCTGCACGCGCCGGGCTGGCGCACGCTCGCCGCGTTCGGCGCGACCGTGTTCGAGATGGGGCTGCTGCTCGCGCTGCCGGTGGTCGCGGCGCTGCTGATCGCGAACCTCGCGCTCGGGATCCTGAACCGCGCGGCGCCGCAGATCGGCATCTTCCAGATCGGCTTTCCGGTCACGATGCTGGTCGGGCTGTTGCTCGTGCAACTGATGATCCCGAACCTCGTGCCGTTCGTGTCGCATCTGTTCGACATGGGGCTGGATGCGATGGGGCGGGTGTTGATCGGGTGGCGCCAGGTCGCTTGAGCCGCCGATTGCTGGAAAACCCCTAAAGGAATCGCCCGCCCGCGAAAGGTACCGGAAGGTTTCGCCTCCCTATACTCGTCAGGACGATGCAGCAAGCATCGCGCCATACGAATACAACGAAGGAGACGACCCCGATGCGACCCATCCTGCGCACCCTCGCCGTGGCAGCCAGCCTGAGCTGCGCGCTCGCCGCTCACCCCGCTTTCGCCGACGACGGCGGCAAGATCACGATCATGGTCGGCGGGATCGCGAAGCTGATCTACCTGCCCGCGCGGCTCACGCAGGAGCTCGGCAACTTCAAGGCCGAAGGGCTCGACGTCGAGCTGCTGTCGCAGCCGGCCGGCGTCGACGCCGAGAACGAGCTGCTGGCGGGCGCCGTGCAGGGCGTCGTCGGCTTCTACGACCACACGATCGACCTGCAGAGCAAGGGCAAGGACGTGAAGGCGATCGCCGTGTTCGGCCAGGTGCCGGGCGAGGTCGAGATGGTGTCGACCAAGGCGGCACCCACCTTCAAGTCGATGGCCGACGCGAAGGGCAAGACGCTCGGCGTGACCGGCCTCGGCTCGTCGACGAGCTTCCTCACGCAATATCTCGCGCTGCAGCACGGCGTGCCGTCGACGCAGTACACGATGCTGCCGGTCGGCGCCGACGCGAGCTTCATCGCCGCGATCAAGCAGGGCCGCATCGACGCCGGGATGACGACCGAGCCGACGGTGTCCGCGCTCGAGAAGATGGGCGACGCGAAGGTCCTGGTCGACCTGCGCACGCTGGAAGGCACGCGCGCCGCGCTCGGCGGCACCTATCCGGCGGCGAGCCTGTACGTGCAGTCGGCGTGGGCCGATTCGCACAAGGCCGAAGCCACCAAGCTCGCGCACGCGTTCGCGAAGACGATGCAGTTCATCCACACGCACAGCGCCGAGGAGATCGCCGCGAAGATGCCGGCCGACTACCAGAAGGACAAGGCGCTGTACGTGTCCGCGCTGAAGGCATCGCTGCCGATGTACACCGCCGACGCGAAGATGCCGGCCGACGGCCCGGCGACCGTGCTGAAGGTGCTGTCGGCGTTCAACCCGTCGGTGAAGGGCAAGCACATCGACCTGGCGCGCACCTACACCAACGATTTCGTGAACGCGAAGTAATCGATCTCGGCGCCGGCGGCGGCGATCCCGCCGCCGCGCGTTCCCCGTTCCGGCCCGGCTGACCGGCCCGGCGCCGCCACGATGCGGCGCCCTCCTCACCCGCAGGACGAATGCGATGACCCAGGCAGTTTCTCCGAGCACACCGGCGATCGAGTTTCGCAATGTGTCGTGCCGCTTCATTTCGCCGGAAGGCAAGGCCACCGTCGCGCTGCGCGACTTCAGCATGAGCGTCGCGCGCGGCGAGTTCATCGCGATCGTCGGGCCGACCGGCTGCGGCAAGTCGACCACGCTGAACCTGATCACCGGGCTGTTGAAGCCGGCTTCCGGCGAGGTGCGCGTGATGGGCCGCCCGGTCGACGGGATCGATCCGCGCATCGGCTTCGTGTTCCAGGCCGACGCGGTGTTCCCGTGGCGCAACGTGATCGACAACGTCGCGGCAGGCCCGCTGTTTCGCGGCCGCTCGAAGGACGTCGCCTACGCGCAGGCCGAGGAATGGATCCGCAAGGTCGGCCTCGACAAGTTCACGAAACACTACCCGCACCAGCTCTCCGGCGGGATGCGGAAGCGCGTCGCGCTCGCGCAGACCTTCATCAACCAGCCGGAAATCCTGCTGATGGACGAGCCGTTCTCCGCGCTCGACATGCAGACGCGCACGCTGATGCAGGACGAGCTGCTGCAGCTGTGGTCCGCGAACAAGGGCTCGGTCGTGTTCGTCACGCACGATCTCGAGGAGGCGATCGCGCTCGCCGACCGCGTGTTCGTGCTGACCGCGCGCCCCGCGACGCTCAAGCGCGTGTACGAGATCGACCTGCCGCGCCCGCGCGTCACGTCGGAGATTCGCTACGACACGCGCTTCATCGAAATTTCCAAGGACATCTGGCACGACCTGCGCGAAGAAGTGCAGATCGGCTGACAGCAGCAAGGACAGGATAGGACAGGAGCATGACCGACATGACGCTTCCCCCCACCGCCATTCCGGCACCGTCGCTCGAGGACGAGTCGCGTGCCGCTCAAACCCGGCTGCGCCGCCGCCGGCAACTGATCATCGGCCTGCGGATCGCCGTGCTCGTCGTCGTGCTGGGCGGCTGGGAACTCGCCGCGCGCCTGAAGTGGATCGATCCGTTCTTCTTCTCGCAGCCGACGCTGATCTTCGCGCAGCTCCAGGACTGGTTCGCGAACGGCACGTCGCAAGGGCCGCTGCTTACGCAGGTCTGGGTGACGCTCGAGGAAACCACGATCGGCTTCCTGATCGGCTCGGTCGCCGGCGTGCTCTGCGGGATCGTGCTCGGCCGCAACAAGCTGATGTCCGACGTGTTCGGCCTCTATATCCAGATCGCGAACTCGATCCCGCGCGTCGTGCTCGGCTCGATTTTCGTGATCGCGCTCGGCCTCGGCATGGCGTCGAAGATCGCGCTGGCCGTCGTGATGGTGTTCTTCGTGGTATTCGGCAACGCGTTCCAGGGCGTGCGCGAAGCCGACCGCTACCTGATCGCGAACGCGCAGATCCTCGGCGCGTCGCGCCGGCAGATCACCACGTCGGTCGTGATTCCGTCCGCGCTGTCGTGGATTCTCGCGAGCCTGCACGTGAGCTTCGGTTTCGCGCTGGTCGGTGCGGTCGTCGGCGAATTCCTGGGTTCCAAGCAGGGCATCGGCCTGCTAATCTCCACCGCCCAGGGCGCGTTCAACGCGAGCGGCGTGTTCGCGGCGATGATCGTGCTGGCCGTGGTCGCGCTGGCCGCCGACTACCTGCTGACCTGGCTCGAGAAGCGCTTGCTCAAGTGGCGCCCCGCCGCGTTCTGAGCAACGCAGGCATCATCGAATGACACGCCCGAACCGCGCCGGTTGCCCCGGCGCGGTTCGGCATTGAGGAGACGGAATGGCGCACAGCCTGCGCGGGCGGCTCTTGTGGTGGCTGCTGCTGCCGCTCGCGGCTTTCGTGCTGATCGCGGGCGCGATGTCGTACGACACCGCGCGGCGCACGGCCGGGCTCGTGCAGGACAGCGCGCTCGTCGCGTCCGCGCGCACGATCGGCGAGGACGTCGAATGGCGCAACGGGCGGCCGGCGGCCGACGTGCCGCCGGCCGCGCTGGAGATCTTCGAATCGCCGTCGGGCGATTCGGTGTTCTACAAGGTGATCGACAGCCACGACCGGCTGCTCGCGGGCAACCCGGCGCTCGCGCTGCCCGGGCGGCACGGGGTCGAGCCGACGCTGTACGACACGTCGCTCGACGGCGTGCGGCTGCGCGCGGCCGCCTACGACCGCCAGCTGTACGACGAGGGGCAGATCGAGACAGTCACGGTGATCGTCGCGAAGACGACGCGCTCGTACGACGCGATGGTCGCGACGATCTGGCGGCCGCAGCTCGTGCGCCTGTCGCTGATGCTGGTGCTCGCGATCGTGCTCGTCTATCTCGGCCTCACGCTCGAGCTGCGCCCGCTGATGAAGCTGAAGGACGACGTCGCCGACCGCGGGCCGATGGAACTGGAGCCGATCCGCCCGGAGCGGCTGCAGCACGAGCTGCGGCCGATCGTCGACGCGATCAACCAGTGCATCGCGCGGCTCAATACGCACACGGCCACGCAGCGTCGCTTCATCGCCGACGCCGCGCACCAGCTGCGCACGCCGATCGCGGTACTCGACACGCAGATCCAGTACGCGCAGCAGCGCGACCATGACGATCGCGAGCTGGCGTCGGTGCTCGACAGCATGCAGCGTAGCAGCCGCAAGATGGCCGACGTGACCGACAAGCTGCTGCTGCTCGCGCACGCGGAAGCGACGCCGTCGACGCTGCTCACGCATCGCGTCGATCTCGCCGCCGTCGTGTCGAGCGTGCTCGAGGAAACGATCGTGCTCGCGCAGCAGCGCGACATCGACCTCGGCGCCGATCTCGGCGAACGGCTCGACGTCGCGGGCAGCGACAGCCTGCTGACCGCGCTGGTGATGAACCTCGTCGACAACGCCGTGCGCTATACGCAGCCGGGCGGCTGCGTGACGGTCGCGGCACGGCGCGACGGCGCCGCGGTCGTGCTGGAGGTGGTCGACAACGGCCCCGGCATTCCGGCCGAAGCGCGGCCGCACGTGTTCAAGCGGTTCTACCGCGTGTCGGCCGACACCGAAGGCTCGGGCCTGGGCCTCGCGATCGTCCGCGAGATCGCGCAGGCGCACGGCGGCAGCGCGTCGCTCGCGCCGGGCCCCGGCAATCGCGGTATCGTCGTGACCGTGCGGCTGCCCGCGTACGATTGAAGAGTGCGCCCAAACCGGTCGCTGCGCGCCAGGCCCCCGAGGGGGCAATCCCCCAAGGGGACTTCCCGCGGGGCGGGGAACTTGGGGCGGCCCGGCGTTTCCTTGAAGAGATGAAGTTGCCATGAAACTCCTGCTGGTCGAAGACAACGCCGAACTCGCGCACTGGATCGTGAACCTGCTGCGCGGCGAGGATTTCGCGGTCGACTGCGTCGGCGACGGCGAGCGCGCCGATACCGTGCTGAAGACCGAGCGCTACGACGCGGTGCTGCTCGACATGCGGCTGCCTGGCATCAGCGGCAAGGAGGTGCTCGCGCGATTGCGGCGCCGCAACGACAACGTGCCGGTGCTGATGCTGACCGCGCACGGCTCGGTCGACGACAAAGTCGACTGCTTCGGCGCGGGCGCCGACGACTACGTGGTCAAGCCGTTCGAATCGCGCGAGCTGGTCGCGCGGATCCGCGCGCTGATCCGCCGGCAGGCCGGCGTCGGCACGACGCAGCTCGTGTGCGGCGATCTCGTCTATGCGTTCGGCACGCGTGAATTCCGCTGCGGCGACACGGTGCTCGCGCTGCGCCGCCGCGAGCATGCGATTCTCGAAACGCTGATGCTGCAACAGAACAAGACGGTATCGAAAGCGCGGCTGATGGACAGCGTATTCGCGCTCGACGACGAGCCGAGCGCGGATGCGATCGACATCTACATCCACCGGCTGCGCAAGCATCTCACGCTCAGCACGGCCGAGATCATCACGCTGCGCGGGCTCGGCTATATCCTGCGCGCGAAGACCGCGCAGGACTGACGGCGCGGCCCGCGGCATCGATTCGCAGCACGTAATGTTGTTTTGGCAGCCCGCGGGCTGCCGGCTTGCCCGATTCCAGATTATTGCGATTTCGGTGTTTTCACCGATCCGATTCTTTCCTCCGGGAAAGCGGCGTGAAGGATTGCCCCCTCTACGATGCTATGCGTCGGCCCTCTCGCTGTGGTCGGCAACAATCGGCATACATTACGTACTGCCAACAAACAGATTTCAATGCGGCAGCTCGGAGGAGACGATCTTGAAACGAAAAACCCTTGCCCTTTCCATCGCGGCGGCAGGCCTGTGCGCCGGCACCCAGGCGCAGGCGCAGTCGAGCGTGCAGCTTTACGGCCTGATGGACCTGAGCTTTCCGACCTACCGGACCCACGCCGACGCCAACGGCAACCATGTGATCGGCATGGGCAACGAAGGCGAGCCGTGGTTCAGCGGCAGCCGCTGGGGCCTGAAAGGCGCCGAGGACATCGGTGGCGGCACGAAGATCATCTTCCGCCTCGAAAGCGAATTCGTGGTCGCGAACGGCCAGATGGAAGACGAAGGCCAGATCTTCGACCGTGACGCTTGGGTCGGCGTCGAGGACGAGCGCTTCGGCAAGCTGACGGCCGGCTTCCAGAACACGATCGCGCGCGACGCGTCGGCGATCTACGGCGACGCGTACGGCTCCGCGAAGCTGACGACCGAGGAAGGCGGCTGGACCAACTCGAACAACTTCAAGCAGATGATCTTCTACGCGGCCGGCCCGACCGGCACGCGCTACAACAACGGCGTCGCGTGGAAGAAGCTGTTCAGCAACGGCATCTTCGCGAGCGCCGGCTACCAGTTCAGCAACTCGACCTCGTTCGCGACCGGCTCCGCATACCAGGTCGCGCTCGGCTACAACGGCGGGCCGTTCGCCGTGTCGGGCTTCTACAACCACGTGAACCACAACGGCTTCAGGAACCAGACGTTCTCGGTCGGCGGCGACTACTCGTTCAGCATCGTGCGCCTGAATGCCGGCTACTTCCGCTACAACGGCGACCAGGGCGCGCTCGGCCAGCGCCACGACGATTCGTGGACCGTGTCGATGAAGATCGCGCCGAAGGGCGCGCTCGACTACGAGCTCGGTTATCAGCAGATGCGCATCAAGAACGCCGCGTACAACGCCGACGGCTTCACGCCGAACGCGAACCTCGGCGCGTTCAGCCTGACCAACGGCGTCGGCAACGGCTTCAAGGAGACGATCTACGGGTCCGTGTTCTACCACCTGAGCAAGCGCACCGAGGTGTATCTGGCTGGCGACTACATGAAGCTGCATGGCGGCTACACGGTGTCGTCGACGTTCGGCGCGAAGAACCAGCTCGAACTGACGTCGGGCATCCGCACGCGCTTCTGACCCGAGGGCCGGTCATCCGCGCGGGGCCCGCCGGGCTCCGCCACACCCTCCATCCGGGATTCTCCATGCTGGCACGGCGGCGCATCGCGCTGACCGTGCCCTTTTTTTCGCCGTTTTTTCGTCGCTTTTGGCCCGCGAGCGCCCCCCGGGGAACGCCGGTCGGCCGCCGCCGCGACCACCGGCCCGAAGCCGCTTGCGGCCCGTCGGGCGGGCGATCGCGGCCGATGCGCGCACGATCGCCTCACATCGGTGCTTGACCTGCGCCGACCGACTCGCTAGCGTTTCGGGTTTGCCCGGGTGGCCATTGCCGCCGGTGCCGTGAGTGCGCCCGACGTCCTGGCGCACGCGGCCGGGCTCCGATGGAAAAAACGATGCAGAAACTCGATGCGGCGAGCCCGCAGGCGATGTCGACGGATTTCACCGCCGACAACGTCGCGCGCCTGAAGGCGCTGTTCCCCGAACTCGTGACCGAAGGCCCGGACGGCGCGTCGGTCGACGTCGACGTGCTCAAGGCGCTGGTCGGCGAGCGCACCGTCGGCGACGCCGACGAGCGCTACGGCTTCCACTGGCACGGCAAGCGCAGCGCGCGCCAGGCCGCACTCACGCCGTCGACGGGCACGCTGCGTCCGTGCCCTGCCGACAGCGTCGCATGGGACGACACGCGCCACCTCGTGATCGAGGGCGACAACCTCGACGTGATGAAGCTGCTGCACAAGAGCTACGCGGGCAAGGTGAAGCTCGTCTACATCGACCCGCCGTACAACACCGGCAGCGATTTCGTCTATCCGGACGACTTCAGCGACAGCATCCGCCACTACCTGGCGATGACGGGCCAGACCGAAGGCGGCGTGAAGCGCAGCACCAACACCGAGGCGAACGGCCGGTTCCACACCGACTGGCTGAACATGATGTATCCGCGCCTGAAGCTCGCGCACGCGCTGCTGTCCGACGAAGGGCTGATCGCCGTGCACATCGACGAGCATGAGGTGCATGCGCTCGTGCTGATGCTGCGCGAGATCTTCGGCGAGGAGAACGAGCTCGGCGTCGCCGTGTGGGACAAGCGCAATCCGAAGGGCGACGCGCGCGGCGTCGCGTACCAGCACGAATCGCTGGTGCTGTTCGCGCGCAACGCCGAGACGCTGCTCGAGCAGGCGCCGCTGAAGCGCCCGAAGCGCAACGCGCAGCGCATGCTGGATGCCGCGCACGACGCGGTGTACCGCAGCGGCAACGCGAAGGACGCGCAGAAGGCCTACCGCGCGTGGATGAAGGCGCAGACCAACCTGTCCGGCGGCGAGGTGATGTACGACCGGCTGTCGGCCGACGGGCGCGTGTATCGCCTCGTGTCGATGGCGTGGCCGAACAAGAAGAAGGCGCCGGACGAGTATTTCACGCCGCTGATCCACCCGGTCACCGGCAAGCCGTGCGCGATGCCGGCGCGCGGCTGGCGCAACCCGCCCGCGACGATGCAGGCGCTGATCGAGCGCGGCCAGATCGAATTCGGTCCGGATGAAACCACGCAGCCGCAGCGGATCTACTACCTCGACGAGAACATGTACGAGAACGTGCCGTCGGTGCTGCCGTTCGCCGGCTCCGACGACGCGCTGCTGAAGACGCTCGGCATCCCGTTCGACCAGCCGAAGCCGGTCGATTTCGCGGCGGCCGTGATCGGCTGGTGCACGCGCGGCGACGACATCGTGCTCGACTGCTTCGCGGGTTCCGGCTCGACCGGCCACGCGGTGATGCAGGTGAACGCGACCGACGGCGGCGCGCGGCGCTACATCCTCGTGCAGCTGCCCGAGGCGCTCGACCGCCGCGACAAGACGCAGCTCGCAGCCGCCGATTTCTGCGCGAAGCTGAAGAAGCCGCTGACGCTCGCGGAAATCACGAAGGAACGCCTGCGCCGCACCGCGCAGCAGGTCGCGCGCGACTACCCGGAAAGCTATGGCGACCTCGGTTTCCGCGTGTACCGGCTCGATACGACCAACGTGATCGAATGGGATCCGCGCCGCGACGACTTCGACCACGCGCTGTTCGCGTCCGTCGAGCACGTGAAGACCGGCCGCAGCGAGGACGACCTGCTCGCCGAACTCACGTTGAAGCTCGGCCTCGATCTGTGCACGCCGGTCGAGCATCACCCGGTCGCGGGCAAGACGGTGCACCTGATCGGCCGCTCGATCGTCGCGTGCTTCGACGCGCGTATCGCGCGCGACGACGCGGGCCCGCTCGCCGACGGCATCGTCGAGCTGCTCGACACGACGGGTGCCACGCGCGACGTCACGTGCCTGTTCCGCGACAGCGGCTTCGTCGACGACGTCGCGAAGCTCAATCTCGCCGCGCTGCTCGAACAGCACGGCGTGAAGCGCGTGCGGAGCCTGTGATGCGGCTGCATTTCGAAGCGGATCTCGACTACCAGCGCGAGGCGATCGACGCCGTCTGCGACCTGTTTCGCGGCCAGGAATCGTATCGCGGCGACTTCAGCGTGCTCGCGAACGCCGCGCCCGGCACGACGGCCGCGGCGCAAGGCTCGCTCGGTTTCGCGGTGTCGGAGCAAGGCGTCGGCAATCGGCTGTCGCTGACCGACGACGCGCTCGCGCGCAACCTCGCCGACGTCCAGCTGCGCGGCGGGCTGCCGCCGTCCGGCCAGCCCGGCTCGCGCGACTTCACCGTCGAGATGGAGACCGGCACCGGCAAGACCTACGTGTACCTGCGCACGATCTTCGAGCTGAACCGTCGTTACGGCTTCACGAAGTTCGTGATCGTCGTGCCGTCGATCGCGATCAAGGAAGGCGTGCACAAGACGCTGTCCATCACCGAGGATCACTTCCGCGCGCTGTACGCGGGCGTGCCGTACGACTACTTCCTGTACGACTCCGCGAAGCTCGGCCAGGTGCGCCACTTCGCGGCGAGCGCGGCGATCCAGATCATGGTGATGACGGTCGCCGCGATCAACAAGAAAGAGATCAACAACCTCTATAAAGACAGCGAGAAGACCGGCGGCGAGAAGCCGATCGACCTGATCCGCGCGACGCGGCCGATCGTGATCGTCGACGAGCCGCAGAGCGTCGACGGCGGGCTCGAGGGGCGCGGGCGCGAAGCGCTCGCCGCGATGGCGCCGCTCTGCACGCTGCGCTATTCGGCCACGCACGTCGATCGTCACCACATGGTGTATCGGCTCGACGCGGTCGACGCGTACGAACGCAAGCTCGTCAAGCAGATCGAGATCGCGTCGGCGATCGTCGAGGATGCGCACAACAAGCCTTACGTGCGGCTCGTCGGCGTGTCGAACCGGCGCGGCGCGATCAGCGCGCGCGTCGAGCTCGACGTCGCGACGGCGGCCGGCGTGAAGCGCCAGATCGTGACGGCGACCGACGGCGACGACCTCGAACGCCTGACCAGGCGCGCGCTGTACGCGGGGCTGCGGATCGGCGAAGTGCATGCGGTGAAGGGCGCCGAGTACGTCGAGCTGCGCCATCCGGAAGGCGAGGCGTTCCTGTCGCTCGGCGAGGCGTTCGGCGACATCGACACGCTCGCCGTGCAGCGCGAGATGATCCGCCGCACGATCCGCGAGCATCTCGACAAGGAATTGCGCCTGGCCGAGCGCGGCGTGAAGGTGCTGTCGCTGTTCTTCGTCGATTCGGTCGAACGCTATCGCCGCTACGACGAGAACGGGATGCCGGTGAAGGGCGACTACGCGCTGATCTTCGAAGAAGAATATGCGCGCGCGGCGCGTGTGCCGGCCTACCGTGCGCTGTTCGACGGCGTCGACGTCGCGCTCGAAGTCGAGCGCGCGCACAACGGTTACTTCTCGATCGACCGCAAGGGCGGCTGGACCGACACGAGCGAAAGCAGCGCCGCGGCCCGCGAGAACGCGGAGCGCGCGTACGGCCTCATCATGCGCGAGAAGGAAGCGCTGCTGTCGTTCGACACGCCGCTGAAGTTCATCTTCTCGCATTCGGCGCTGAAGGAAGGCTGGGACAACCCGAACGTGTTCCAGATCTGCACGCTGCGCGACATCCAGACCGAACGCGAGCGTCGCCAGACGCTCGGCCGCGGGCTGCGCCTCGCCGTCGACCAGGACGGCGAACGCGTGCGCGATCCGGGCGTGAACACGCTCACCGTGATCGCGACCGAGCGCTACGAGTCGTTCGCGGAGAACCTGCAGAAGGAAATCGAGGCCGATACGGGCATCCGTTTCGGGATCGTCGAGGAACACCAGTTCGCGGCGCTGCCGGTGCAGGAAGGCGACGGGCCCGCGTACGCGCTCGGCATCGAGCTGTCGCGCGTGCTGTGGACCCATCTGCACGAGCAGGGCTACGTCGACGCGCAGGGCAAGGTGCTCGACCGGCTGAAGGACGCGCTGCGACAGAGCGCGCTCGTGCTGCCCGCGGCGTTCGAGACGCTGCGCGCGCCGATCGTCGCGACGCTGCGCAAGCTGTCGGGCCGCTTCGCGGTGCGCAATGCGGACGAGCGGCGCGCGATCGCGTTGCGGCGCGACGCGTCGGGCAAGGCCGTCGTGTTCGGCGACGACTTCCGCGCGTTGTGGGACCGCATCCGCCATCGCACCGTGTACAGCGTCGAGTTCGACAACGCGAAGCTCGTGCGCGACTGCACGGCCGCGCTGCGCGACGCGCCGGACATCGCGCGCGCGCGGCTGCAGTGGCGCAAGGCCGAGATCGACATCGGCAAGGCCGGCATCGAGGCGATCGAGGTGGCCGGCGCCGGCACGGTGCTGATCGACGAAGGCGAGCTGCCGCTGCCCGACCTGCTCACCGAACTGCAGGACCGCACGCAGCTCACGCGCCGCTCGCTCGCGACGATCCTGGCCGACAGCGGCCGGCTCGACGATTTCCGCGTGAATCCGCAGCAGTTCATCGCGCTGGCCGCCGATGCGATCAACCGCTGCAAGCGGCTCGCGCTGGTTGCCGGCATCGCGTACCGGAAGCTCGGCGAGCGCCACGTGCATGCGCTCGAGTCGTTCGAAAGCGAGGCGCTGACCGGTTATCTGCGCAACCTGCGGCCGGATGCGCGGAAGTCGATCCACGAGGCCGTCGTGTGCGAGACCGACGCCGAGCGCGCGTTCGCCGATGCGCTGGAAGCGCACGACGGCGTGAAGCTGTACGCGAAGTTGCCCGCATGGTTCCGCGTGCCGACGCCGCTCGGCAGCTATCACCCCGACTGGGCGGTGCTCGCGGAGCAGGATGGCGGCGAGCGGCTGTACTTCGTCGTCGATACGCCGAATGCCGACGGCGACGTGACGAGCGAGCACGAGCGCGCGAAGCTCGCGTGCGGCGAAGCGCATTTCCGGGCGCTGGTGGACGGCGGAGCGGCCGCGCGGTTCGTGCGCGTCAGGCAGGCCGACGCGTTGTTCGGGCCTGTTGCAGCCGTCGCGCCGCTGGCGAGCGCGGGACGCTGAAACGAAGGGCGGCGACGAGCCGCCCTTTTTTCATGGCGCGGGCCGCGGCGCTGTTGCGATGCTCGCGTGTGCGGGAGCGAATCCGCCTGTCATTCGCGTGAAAGCGGTTCGTATTCTGGCGCGTTCGTGCGTGCGGTTACGGCTGGTTGCAAATCGGGGTCGATGCGCGACGAGCAACGCGACTCACCGCGGCGCCCCTTGGTCCGCTGGCAATGAAAGAGGGCGCCGAAGCGCCCTTCTTCCGCATGCGTGCGCCGCGCTTACAGCGTGTGGCCGAATGCGTTCCGATGCGCGTGGCGCGTGGACTTCGATGCATGCGCGGTGTGCCCGTGCGAGCGCCCGTGACCGCTGCCCGGCTGCGCGCCGGCACGATCGGCGATCGAATCGGAGCGATCGGCTGCGCGCGACAGGCCCTTGTCGCGGTCGCCCGCGTGCATGCCGTTCGAGTTGCTCAGCGCTTCACCGCTCATGTGGCCGGCGGACATGCCGCCCGCATTGGCACCCATGCCGCCCATCCCGCCGGCGCCATGGCCGCCGCCGTTGCCACCACCACCGCCACCGCCACCATTGCCGCCGCCCGCCGCCTGCGCGGAAACGGCGCCGAGTGCGAGCAGCGCAGCTGCGAGCACGGACAGATATCGTTGCGTTTTCATTGTTTGCTCCCTGGAGCGCGTTCGAGTGACTGCATTCTAGGTACGCGCGCGCTTCGTGCGGCGCGGCGTTGTAAATGATCGTAACGGCGCGCGCGGCGCGGTTTCGTCGGATCAATCCGCCGCTGTTCGGCATGCTTGATGAACCGGCCGGTCGGCCGCCACCCGACAAGGGAAACGAAAGGCGGAGACGGCGCGATCGCGCCGTTCCGCCGGTGGCTACGCTTACTGCGCCGGCTGCACGCCCTGCGCGGCGGCCTTGCGCTGCGCGGCCAGTTCCTGCTCGTGTTTCTTCGCCATGTGGCGGCCCACGATACAGCCGCCGACCGCGCCGACCACGGCGTGATGTCCCGCGTAGTGGCCGGCGACGCCGCCCACCACCGCGCCCTTCATGCAGCCCGCCGCGTGCGCGCTGCCGATCGTTGCGAGCGCGACGACGGCGGCCGCCGCGCTATACCTGATGTGTCGAATGGGCATCATGCGATCACGCTCCTCTCGTCGTCGTACTCGGTGTCCTCGTGAACCGGTTGCCCGGTTCAGTTCCAGCGGCCGCGCCAGCCGTCGCCGTCACGCCAGCCGCGCTCGCGCCACTCGTGCTCGCGCCATTCACGGCGGCGCCATTCGTGTTCGCGCCATTGACGCTCACGCCAGTCGTCATCGCGATAGTAGCCAACCGGCGCGTACGTCACCGGCGGCGGCGCGACGTAGACCGGCGCCGGCGCCGCATAGACGCCCGGCACACCGATGCCGACCGACAGGTCGACGTGGGCCGATGCGACGCCCGAAGCTGCCAGCGCCGCTACGCCGAGAACTGCACCGAGAATAAGTTTCTTGCTCATTTCGCGACTCCCTGCACGTGTCGTGCGTCATGTGACTACGGTTCGGAGTCTAGGCACCACGGGCGGACACAGGTGAAACCGGTGTGCGAGACCGGTAACGGACGTTTACGGAGGGGCGCGAAGCCTTGCGGGACAAGGGTGACGAGCGATTCGACACGCCGTTGCAACGACGCATCGAATCGGGAGAGTCGGGAAATTTTGCCGGCGCGCGGGCCGGCGACGCAAATCGCACGCGTCCCGCGCGCACGCCGTGCGAGCGGATCGCGACGACTCGCGACGACGTTACGCGCGGATATCGTCGACGCTGCGCAGCCAGTGCACGCTGAACAGGTGGTCCGCGTCGGTCCATACGGTGTCGGGCTCGAAGCCCGCACGCCGCGCGATCGCCTGGAAGCCGTCTATCGTGAACTTGTGCGAGTTCTCCGTGTGGATGCGTTCGCCGGCCTCGAAGCGGAACGCGTGGCCGCGCACGTGCACCGTCTGCGCGATATCGCTGACGAGATGCATCTCGATGCGCTGCAGCTCACGGTCGTAGAACGCGCAATGCGAGAACGCGTCGAGATCGAAATCCGCGCCGAGCTCCGCGTTCGCGCGGGCGAGCAGGTTCAGGTTGAACCGGGCGGTCACGCCCTGCGCGTCGTTGTACGCGTGATGCAGCGTGCGTTCGTCCTTCACGAGATCCGCACCGACCAGCAGGCCGCCGCCGCGCAACAGCCGCGCGGCGTCGCGCAGGAACGTATCGGCTTCCTCCGGCGAGAAGTTGCCGATCGTCGAGCCGGGAAAGAAGCCGATGCGCCGGCGTGGCGTGCCGGTCAGCTCGGCGAGCTGCTCGGCCTTCGTGTAGTCGGCCGCGAGCGGCGCGACGTCGAGCCACGGATACGCGGCACGCAGTCGCGCGGCCGCGCCGTGCAGGTAGTCGGCCGAGATGTCGATCGGCACGTAGCGCGCCGGCGCGTTCGCATAGTTGTCCGCGCACGCGTCGAGCAGCACGCGGATCTTCTCGAGCGAGCCCGCGCCGAATTCGACGATGTCCGCATGCGGGCCGACGCGCCGCACGATCTCGGCCGCGCGATCGCGCAGGATCCCGAGTTCGGTCCGCGTCGGGTAATACTCCGGCAGTTCGCAGATGCGATCGAACAGCGCGGAGCCGGCCGCATCGTAGAAGTATTTCGGCGGAATGCTGCGCGGCGTGCGCGACAGCCCGTCGATCAGGTCGCGCTCGAACGCGCTCGGCCGCGCATCGCGGGCGGGTTGCAGGCCACCGCTCGTGGCCGTCAGATCAGACGTCTCGCGCAAGTCGCACTCCCGTGAATTGCCAGCGCGCGGCCGGCGGAAAGAAATTGCGGTACGTCGGCCGTTCGTGCCCCGGCGGGGTCGCGATGCTGCTGCCGCGCAGGACTTGCTGGCCGACCATGAACTTGCCGTTGTATTCCGCAGCGACGCCCGCGAGCGGCCGAAAGCCCGGATACGGCTCGTAGGACGAACGCGTCCACTGCCATACGTGCCCGAGCATCTGCGTGATGCCATCCGCGCCGAACGCGGCCTCCCATTCGAATTCGGTCGGCAGGCGTGCGCCGGCCCATTCCGCATACGCCGCCGCCTCGTAGAAGCTCACGTGACACACGGGTGCATCGGGCGCGAGCGGCTCCACGCCGTGCAGGCCGAACGCGCGCCAGGCGTGTGCGGCTGCCGGATCACCGTCGTCGCCGGGAATCCAGTACGCGGGCCCTTGCCACCCTTCCCGCTGCACCGTCGCCCAGCCGTCGGACAGCCAGTATTCGGGGCGTGCATAGCCGCCGTCCGCGATGAAGGCCGCGAATTCCGCATTCGTCACGAGACGGTTCGCGATCTCGCACGGACGCACGAGCGCCGTATGGCGCGGCCGTTCGTTGTCGAACGAGAACGCGGCGCCATCGTGGCCGATCTCGACGAGCTCGCCCGGCTGATGCAGCCAGCGCAACGGGCCGGCATCGCCCGCGGCCAGGGCGGCGTGCCCGGCGTGCCCGGCGTGAGCATTGGCGCCGCTGCGCGGCCGGAACGCGGGCTTCAGCGGGTTGCACGAGAACGCGTGCAGCATGTCCGTGACGATCAGTTCCTGATGCTGCTGTTCGTGATGCAGGCCGAGCTCGATCTCGGGCGCGATCGTGGCGAGCAGCGCCGGATCGGCGCCGTCGAGCGCGCGCAGCATCGCATCGTCGACGTACTGCCGGTACGCGTGCACCTCATCGAGCGACGGACGCGTGAGCAGCCCGCGCTGCGGCCGCGGATGGCGGGGGCCGAGTGCTTCGTAATAGGAATTGAAGAGGAACTGGAACGCGTCGTCGAACGGCGCGTAGCCGCGCACGCGACGCATCAGTACGACGGTTTCGAAAAACCAGGTCGTATGCGCGAGATGCCATTTCACCGGACTCGCGTCGGGCATCGACTGCACGGCCTGGTCTTCGGCGGACAGCGTCGCGGTCAACGCGATGCTATGGGCGCGCACGTCCTGGTAACGGCGCTGAAGCTGGGATGCAAGGAGGCTCATCGGTTTACCGTTCACGTCGCGATTCGCTGCGTTGCGTTGCCGGAAAAAGGAAAGCCTTGCGCTCGGATGCGCGCGGCTGACGTGCGACCTTCATTGCTGCGTCGTCGGACAGCCGGCGCGCGCGCCGGGCCGCTGGTGCGGCGTGACTTCATCTGCCCGTGCAGAACAGTATGGGCCAGAAATGTGAACGTCGCGAATCGGATTTCTGGTGAAACGAGTGCGAAAGAAAAATGAAAGCATTGATCATGCGCGGGGCGGCGGCGTGACGAACCGTCGATGCCCGTCATGACGGCGGCTCGGAGGGTGAACGCAATGTGTATGCCCGCGGGTTCTCCATGCCGACGCCTCATGACATCCACGCCGGCGTCATGAAAGATCGGATGACCCGGGTTCGCCATGGGAGCGGCGCCATGGAATTGAAATCGGCACGGGTCCGCGCGTCGGTGTCGCGGACCACGACACCGCCGTTCAACCGCTCTGCCCTCCGCGCGCTTCCCCGTTTTTGAAGATTTTTTTGCGTCGATGTCACAGGCGCGCAGGGCTCGCTCGTCATATCGCCGGAACCCACACGAAAGGAGAAGGAACCATGACTGCGAAACTCAATCCGTTTGCCGCCGCGCCCGCATTGATGAAGAACTGGATGGCCGTCTCGGTCGCCGCTGCCGGGAGCCTCGAGCCGACGCTGATCGAGCTGGTCAAGATCCGCGCGTCGCAAATCAACGCGTGCGCGAACTGCCTTAACATGCACACCGTCGAGGCGCGCGAGCAAGGCGAGACGGAGCAGCGCATCAACCTGCTGGCCGCGTGGCGTGAAGCGCCCTGCTACACCGACCGCGAACGCGCGGCGCTCGGCTGGACCGACGCGCTCACGCGGCTGTCGGAAGGCCATGGCGCGCACGAGGCCGCGTATGCGGTGCTGAACGACCACTTCAGCCAGGAGGAACAGGTGAAACTCACGGTGATGATCAACGTGATCAACGGCTGGAACCGGCTGGCCGTCGGCTTCGGGCTGTGGATCGATCCCGCCGAGGCGAAGGCCGCTGCCGCGAAGATGGTGGCGTGATGACCCACCTCGATCCGGCCGCCGGCCGCGCCGCAGACCGGGCCGACGCAGCGGCGAGCTTCGACCCGCTGCGTCGGACGCTGATGCGCGTCGCGTACCGGATGCTCGGTTCCGTCGCGGACGCCGAGGACATCGTGCAGGAGGCGTTCATCCGCTGGATGGACGTCGACCGCACCGAGGTGCGCGTGCCCGAGGCGTTCCTGCGCCGCATGGTGATGCGCATGTGCCTCGACCAGCTGAAGTCCGCGCGGCACCAGCGCGAGACCTACATCGGCCCGTGGCTACCCGAGCCGGTCGTCGAGGAAGATGAACAGGAGGACGTCACGCTGCCGCTGATGCTCGCGCTCGAACGGTTGTCGCCGCTCGAACGTGCGGCGTTCCTGTTGCACGACGTGTTCGGCCTCGGGTTCGACGAGATCGCGACGACGATCCAGCGTGACCCGGCCGCCTGCCGGCAACTCGCCGCGCGGGCGCGCACGCATGTGCGCGAGGCGCGGCCGCGGTTTCATGTCGAGAAGCAGCGCGGGATCGAGCTGGCCGAGGCGTTTT
Source organism: Burkholderia sp. BCC1998 (assembly GCF_905339875.1). NCBI lineage: Bacteria > Pseudomonadati > Pseudomonadota > Betaproteobacteria > Burkholderiales > Burkholderiaceae > Burkholderia > Burkholderia sp. BCC1998. The sequence continues at coordinate 9,297 of NZ_CAJPHE010000010.1, read as the reverse complement.
TCGCGGCGTCACGCAGCGGCGACATGCGCACGCTCGGCGCGATGCTCGCCGAGGACGTGAGCCTGCATTCGGACGGCGGCGGCAAGCGCACGGCCGCGGGCAAGCCGGTGTTCGGCTTCGAGCGGGTGATGAAGGTGCACGCGCACCTCGCCGAGCTGTTCGCCACGCATGCGTCGAAGCTCGTGCGCGCGGGGTTCATCAACGGGCTACCGGGGTTCGTCACACTGGAAGCGGATGGCGAGCTGCAGACGACGGCTCTCGAGATCGAGGGCGGGAAGGTCGTCGCGATCTATGTCGTGCGGAATCCTGACAAGTTGAAGCATCTGCATTGATGCGTAACGAGCGGGGGCTTTGCGACCGCTTTTCGTGCTCTGCGCCCTGCTTTTACCCACTGCCGGCTGCCTGTCGTGCATGGATCGCACACGATGCATCTGCACATGCCTGCGCAGTTTCGGCCGCAAAAAGAAAAACGCCACGCGATGTTGCCGCGTGGCGTTTGTATGTTGGCGAGCCGGATTGCCTGTAGGCAATGCGAGCTGCCAGACCCCTTCATTTTGTTCGTTGGTAGGCTCGATTGGATTCGAACCAACGACCCCCACCATGTCAAGGTGGTGCTCTAACCAACTGAGCTACGAGCCTAAGAAGCCGCGAATTATAGAGAGGGTTTTGGAGGTGCGCAAGCCCCTTCGTGAAAATTTTTTGAATCAGGGAGGATGCGTTGGGGGATCGTCTGGCGCTCGAGGCAAACCGCAATCGCATCCGGGTTCATCCTCACTGCGACGTCTCCCCGGGCCCGCGTACGTTCCGTCATAATGGATTCGTCGCGAATCCCGGGCCGGGGGTTGCGAACGACAATCAAGAGCAGGAACCGGCCCGAGCCGGTCACGGGGAACAGGCGCGCGCGATGCACGATCCGCTCGCCACCTTGCACGAACCAGTAGCGCCTCGTGACGACGGCAGACCGCAACGCACGCGTAACGATATCGGGGTGGGTATGGTCGCGCTCAATCTGGTAATTCCCTGCTTCAACGAAGAAGCCGTGTTGCCGGAAACCGTACGCCGGCTCACGATCCTGCTTGACCAGCTTACCCGCGACGGCATCATCGACGGCGCGAGCGGCGTGACCTTCGTCGACGACGGTTCGCACGACCGGACCTGGTCCCTCATCGAAGGCTTCCATGCAGCCGATCCACGTATCCACGGCCTCAAGCTGTCGCGCAACCACGGGCACCAGAACGCATTGCTTGCCGGGCTCATGAGAGTCAACGGCGACGTGCTGATCAGTCTCGACGCCGATCTCCAGGACGACCTCGACGCGATTCCGCGCATGCTGCGCGAATACCAGTCCGGCGCCGAGATCGTATTCGGCGTGCGGCAGCGTCGCGACAGCGACGGCTTCTTCAAGCGCGTCAGTGCGCGCGGCTACTACCGGCTGCTGCGCCGCTTCGGCGTCGACATCTTGCCGGATCACGCGGACTTCCGCCTGATGAGCCGCCGGGCGATCGAAGAATTGCGCGGCTTCCGCGAGGTCAACCTGTTCCTGCGCGGCATCGTGCCGCTGCTGGGCTTCCGTACCGCGATCGTCCGGTACGACCGGCAGCCGCGCTTCGCCGGCGAAAGCAAGTACCCATTGGCGAGGATGATCCTGCTCGCGTCGGACGGTGTCGCGTCGTTTTCGACGAAGCCGCTGCAATGGAGCGCGTACGTTGGCGCGCTGCTCGCGCTGGCCTCGACCGTGTTCGGCATCTGGGCGCTGTCGATCCGGCTGTTCACCGACCGTTCGGTGCCCGGTTGGGCGTCCACCGTGATCCCGATGTATTTTCTCGGCGGCCTGCAGTTGCTGTTCCTCGGCGTAATCGGCGGCTATGTCGCGAAGATCTATTCGGAGACGAAGCAGCGCCCGCGCTTCATCGTCGAGAAGACGCTATGACAGGCCATCGGTCCTGTCGCGCAACACCCCGGCACGAGGCCGGCGGCGGCGGTATCTTACGGGGGGCGTCGTGCAATGGATGACAGCACGGTAAGCGGCCGCTTGCCGCGTGCGTGGCCATATCGCACAGCCGATCGCACGTTGCGCGCATTGTTCGTTGCGACGGTCGCCGCCGCCGGCCTGCTGTTCTGGCTCGCGCCGCACCCGCCGATGGTCGATCTTCCGCAGCATGCGGCGCAGGTCGCCACGCTGCGCGACATGCTGCGCGGCCAGTCGCCATGGGCGCCATTGCTGCGGATCAATCTGTTTACGCCCTACCTGCTCGGCTATGGCGCGGCGGCGCTGCTTTCGTTCGTGATACCGGTCGCGGCTGCGTTCAAGGTCATGCTGACCCTGTCGTTCTATGGTTTCGTCGCCGCGTACCTCGCACTGCGCCGGCGTCTCGGTACGGACCCGCGCCTCGACTGGCTGTGCGTGCCCGGATTCTTCGGCTTCGCATACGAGTTCGGTTTCTACTCGTACCTCGTCGCCGTACCGGTCGCGATGATCTTCCTGGCGCTCGCGCTCGACTATGCCGGGCGGCCGACAGCCCGCCGCGGCGCAATGCTGGTGCTCGTGAATCTCGCGCTGTTTTTCTCGCACGGACTACTCTTCGTGTTCGCGAACGCGATCGGCGTGCTGTTCCTGCTCGTGCGCCTGCGCCGGACCAGCATGTTGCCGCGCGTGCTGCTCGCCTCGTGGCCGTATGCGATCCTCGCCTCCGTCACCGTGCTGTACGCGGCGTTGCATCGTGACGTCGATCTGACGCCGATGTATCCGTTTACCGTGATGTGGGGGATCAGCCCGGTCGTGCGCGTGTTCGCGGCCGTGCTCTATCCGTGGGGTGTCGCCGGCGACAGCCGTTCGCTGCTGGCATTCCTGCTGATCGCTGCCGCACCGTTCGTGATGGCATCGAAACCGAACCGGCAAGTCGCCGCCTATGTACCGGCAATCATCGTGACCATCGTCTGGTTTACGGTGCCGCTGTTCGCGATCAACACGTTTTTCCTGTATCCGCGCTTTGCGCTGTTCCTGTTTCCGTTTTATGCGCTGATGTTCCGCGCGCCCGCACCGATGGAACCCGGCCGACGAATGCCGCAGCTCGCGCTGATGACGCAGTTGCTCCTTGCCGTGGTCTGCGCCGGTTTCATCGTTCAGCAAGGTGTCCGCGCGCTGCGCTTCGCCGACGAGAGCGCTGATTTCGACGTGGTTGCCAACGCGATCGAACCCGCACAGCGCGGTCTTGCGATCATGGTCGACAGGACGAGCCCGGCCGCCGGCAACCCGTATGCCTACGAGAACTTCGCGCTCTGGTATCAGGCCGAGCACCGCGGATTCGTCGATTTCAATGCCGCGCGGTTCCCGCCGCAGATCGTCCGCTTTCGGCTCGACCGGCTGCCCGGTGTCGGGCCGTCCGACGTCTCGCCGCTGCCGCTGTACCGGCACTTCGACTGGCAGCGGCACCAAGGGCGCCTGTACCGGTATTTCTTCGTTCGCGCCAAGACACCGCTGCCGGACACGTTTTTCGCCAATCCGGACTGTCGCGTCGTGCGCGTGAAGACGGCGGGCGAATGGTCGGTGTACGAGAAGCAGGCTTGTCGAGGCGATTGATTGCACTGCGTCGCATGCGGTGCGATGCGTCGCGCCACGTCGTGCACCGATCGCACCATCGGGAGATTGCGATGTCACCTGGATTCATCGCGGACGATACGCCGCGCTCGTATGACGAGATCTTCTACCGATACCAGCGCGAGGGATCGGCGCGGTCGGCGCATGGCGTGCTGCCCGGCGTCAACGCGCTGCTGAAGCCTGCAAGTATCCTCGACGTCGGTTGCGGTGCCGGAGCATGGCTCAGCGTGCATCGCCAGCTCGGCGTGCAGGACATCACCGGCATCGACGGCGACTATGTCGATCGTTCGATGCTGATGGTCGACCCCGCCGATTTCGTACCGGCCGATATTTCGAAGCGCTTCGATCTCGGGCGATCGTTCGATCTCGTCCAGTGCCTCGAAGTCGGCGAGCACGTGCCAAAGGCATCCAGCGAGGCACTCGTCGACAATCTCGTCCGGCACGGCAAGCGCGTGCTGTTTTCCGCCGCCGTGCCTGGCCAGGGCGGCGAGAACCACATCAACGAACAGCGCTACGAATTCTGGCGCGACCTGTTCGCGCGCCACGGCTACCAGCTGTTCGATTTCGTCCGGCCGATGATCGCCACGGACATGCGCATCGAGCCGTGGTACCGCTACAACCTGCTCTTTTTCGCTGCCGCCGACGAAGCGGAACGGCTGCCGGACGCGATCGGACAACACCGCGTCGACAGCCGTTCGGGCATACCGGACGTGTCGCCGCCCGGCTACAAGGCGCGCAAGTTGCTGCTGCGCTGGTTGCCGGTGCGCGTGAAAACCGGCATCGCCATGCTGAAGAGCCGGATGGTCGCCAACCGATTGAAGCGCCACGAGGAACACCGGTGAAACTGTCCGTCTACGTGCTCATTCTGGCCGGCGTGTTCCTCGCGGCAACCGGCCAGGTCGCGTTCAAGATCGGTGCCGACGGCCGCCATGCATTGACCGAATTCATCAATGCGTGGGTCGCGCTCGGGTTGCTCTGCTACGGCGCAGGCACGGTGCTCTGGATCTTCGCTTTGAGCAAGACCGGGCTCACCGTCGTGTATCCGTTTACCGCGCTTACGTTCGTGCTCGTCTTTCTGGCCGGAATCGTGTTCTTCGGCGAGCGCGTGTCGTATGCGCAATGGGGAGGCGTCGCGATGATTCTCGGCGGGCTGTATCTGATTGCCATGGTTCGATAGCGGGCGGACTGAGGCCGCAACTTATCCACAGCGCGCTATGGATAACCGTCCGGCAAGCCTCTGGATTCACAGTGGAACGATTGAGGATATGTCGGCGCGACTGTGAATCGACGGAAAGTTGTTCTGTGATGCACAGCGATTTTCCTGTGCATCGCCTGTGGTTATGCATTCCACTTCATGCTGAAAATTCAGGGCGTTACGGAAGTTATCCACTGTGAGGCTGCGGGCTTGTTAACTATCACTACGTATATATACGAACTCTGTTAACACCTTTGGATAAGCACAGTCCGCCGACTGTGATCCGGGCGGGATATGCACTGCGTGCGGTGGATGGATCAAGCGAAGCCGAAGCCGGCGACCAGCTCGAACGCTCGTATCTGTAGAATCGCCGGGGTTCGGGATCGTTGTCGGTTCAAGGGCGAGCGATTCAACGTGAAGTTCGATCCCGACGATCGATGAAGGCTCCCGTCAATGAGATGCTGGTGATCGATATTGCTGGCTGCGTCGTGGGTGCTCATGACCGATGCGGCTGCACAAGGATCCGTTATGACGACCACGCCACCGTCGTACGACATGACGGACGACACGACGCTGGAGTCCGTGCGGCCGTAGCGCCCGATTGTCGCGTGTGGACAACCGGCACGCAAAACAATCAGGAACGCTGTGTGCCCCCTCGGAAACACATTGATTCGAAGCGCTCACGCGCATGCGAACAACCCGTGAGCGGCCGAATCGAAATCCTGTGTACCAGCTCGGCGAGGGCGATGTGGATATCGCGACCCAAAGACACTCGAAATGCTGTGCGGGTCGAAGGTGAGTGATTCAACCAGAGACGGCATGCCGAGTCGCTGCGGCCGATGTGGATATCCTGCGTCCAGAAGACGCCAAACCCTGTGACGTCGGAACCGAAGTGGGTCTACCCATCCGGGAACGCACCGCGACGAGGTTCGCGGTGTGGACAACCACCACGAAAGCGAATTTAAACGCTGTGACCCCGAACGGTGAACGCGAGCGCTTTCAGGCTTGTCGAACCGCATCGGACGGACCGCAGTCAGCGCACAACGGCCACCAACGGACAGCATATCGTCCAGCTCAAATCTGCTGATCGAGCGCCCTCACGACCGCGTGCTCACCAAGACTATCTACAGGCCCGACCACCGCGAAGTTGAGCCCATTCACCGACCCATACCGCGCCAGCAACGACCCATCCACGCGTTGCCCGGCCGGCAGCAGCCGATGTTTCGATTCCGCGGGCCGGAGATAGAAGCTCAGCGTCCGCCCGGCGTCGTCCTCATAGAGCACCATCGCGGCCGTGGCCCCACTGTCCGTCGTAAACAACCGTCCGCCGACCGGCCTGAACCCCGCCGCACTCAAATCCGGCAGCCTCGCCGATGCCCCGACGCGGCGGGTGAGCCACCCCTGCAAATCGCCCGCACCGTTCGGCCGGAAATCCACCTTCGCGGTTTGATCGACCACCATCATCCGGTAAGCCTCGACCGCATCGCTCATCGGCGCAATCGGCGGCGCCGCGTTCCACCCGCGCGCTTGCCACCCACCGAACGTCCCGAGCCCGATACAGAACACGAACGAAGCCGCCATCGCGAACCGCACCCGCGAGCGCTCCGCACGCTTCGCACGAATCGCCGCCGGATCCAGCGCAGGATTCTCGCCAGGCATCCGCACGCCTTCGAGCGCGGCCCGCAACCGCTGAGCATCCTGCTGCCATTGCTTCACCTGTTCCGCACTCTCCGGATGCAGCGCGAGATATCGCTCGACCGCGGCGCGCGCATCGTCGTCGAGCTGGCCGTCGACATAGGCCTGGAGATCGTGTTCGTCGGGACGGAGCGTATTCATTTCATCAAACGGAGAGAAGGAGCGGGAAGCTCGCCGTCGCTGAGCTGGCGCAGCGCCTGGCGGGCGCGGGAGAGTCGCGACATCACGGTGCCGATCGGCACATCGAGCAGGTCGGCGACTTCCCGATACGTGAAGCCCTCGACCGCGACGAGCAGCAGCAGGCTGCGCTGCTCGTCGGACAAACGGCCGAACGCTTCGAGCGTCGCGCGCGCGGCCACCTCGCGTTCGGCGGACGGCCAGTGCGCCTCGTCGTCGCTGCGGATGCGGCCGAGCAGCCACGCATAGCGCTTCGCGCTGCGTTTGCCGTCGAGAAACTGCCGGTAAAGGATCGTGAAGAGCCAGCTGCGCAGCGACGCGTCGTCGCGGCGGCTCGCCCAGCGCGACAGCGCACGCTCGAGCGTCGACTGGACGAGATCGTCGGCCGCGTGGACGTCACGTGCCAGCCAGAGCGCGAAGCGTCGCAGCCTGGGGATGAGTTCGCGTAATGCGTCGTCGTCGGGGGCGTTTGAGGGCATGGCCGGGGGCGCGAGCCGATAAGCGTGGAGATGCCGCGTAGGACGCCGGTCGGCGCCGCTTATTCCGTCAGCATACGAAAAATTTCTTCATGGAATAAAGCGGCGCGGGTGGCGTCCTACACGCGTTCGACAATGATCTGACGATCGGGAGTGCATCCATGAAGCAATCATCCTCTTCTTCACCGCCGTGCGAGCCTGGGCGCGGAGGGTGGCGCTGGGCCGTGATCGGCGGCGCGGTGGCCGGCGTGGCCGTGGCGTTCGGGTATGTCGGCGGCTGGCTCGCGCCGGCGCGACTGACCCCGCACCGGCTCGTCGACGCGCTGCAGACGGCCGGCGGCGAGCATCCGGGTTTCCGGCGCAATCACGCGAAGGGCGTGTGCGTGACCGGTTACTTCGAAGGCAACGGCGCCGCGAGTGCGTATTCGGTCGCGCCGTTCTTCAAGGCGGTGCGCACGCCGGTGGTCGGCCGCTTCGCGCTGCCGGGCGGGAATCCGTATGCGCCTGACAGCAGCGTGCCGATCCGCAGCCTCGCGCTGAAGCTCACCGCACCGGACGGCCAGCAATGGCGGACCGGGATGAACGCGATGCCGGTGTTTCCGGTGGCGACGCCGAAGGCGTTCTACGCGCAGTTGCTGGCGACCCGGCCGGATCCGGCGACGGGCAAACCCGATCCGGCGAAGGTGAAGGCGTTTTTCGGCGCGCATCCGGAGACGGCCGCGTTCCGCGCCTGGGTGAAGGGTGCGAAGCCGAGCGCGAGCTACGTCACCGAAAGCTATTACGGGCTGAACGCGTTCTACTTCGTCGACGCGGCCGGCAAGCGCCAGGCGGTGCGATGGCGCGTCGTGCCGGAGCAGACGGCGGGCGCCGGGGACGTCGCGACGGCCGCGGATCCGAACGTGCTGCAGCAGGACCTGACACGGCGCATCGCGGACGGCGCGCAGAAGTGGAAGCTGCTCGTCACGCTGGCGGAACCCGGCGACCCGGTGGACGACGCGACGAAGACCTGGCCCGCGCAGCGGATGACGATCGACGCGGGCACGCTCGTGCTCGATCGCGTGGAGCCGCAGGACAGCGGGCCGTGCCGGGACGTGAATTACGACCCGACGGTGCTGCCGCAGGGGATTCAGGTGTCGGGGGATCCGTTGCTGGCGGCGCGGTCGGCGGCGTATGCGGATTCGTATCTGCGCAGGACGAGTGAAGAGGCCGGCGTGGCTGGCGCGGCGCGATTGAGTGCGGAGGGACGATGATGAAGGCTGCTACGACGTTTGGCTTGCCGGCGAGGCTGCTGCATTGGGTGATGGCCGCGATGATCGTCGCGATGCTGTTCATCGGGGTAGGAATGGTGGCGTCGGTTTCCGGGCGGCACGATTTCCTGGTGGCGTTGCACAAGCCGCTGGGGATTGCCGTGCTGGTGCTGGTGTGTGTGCGGATCGTGGTGCGGCTGTCGTCGAAGCCGCCGGCGTTGCCTGAGGATTTGCCTTGGTGGCAGAAGGTTGCCGCGTATGGGTCGCATCTGGTGCTGTATGCGCTGATGCTGGCGATGCCGCTGATCGGGTGGGCGATGCTGTCGGCTGGCGGGTATCCGGTGACCTTGGGCGGCGGCGTGCAGTTGCCGGCGATCGTTGCGGCTGATCCGGTCGCGTTCGCCTGGCTCAGGGTCGCGCATCGCGTGCTGGCCTATCTGTTCTTCTTGACGTTCCTCGCGCACTTTGCGGCTGCGCTGTATCACGGGCTGATTCGACGGGACGGCGTGGTGAGGGCGATGGTTGGGCGGTAATCGACAGAAGATCGAGTTCGCTGCGGCGGGGCGGTTCACGGGCGACCGAGGCTGCTCCTGCCGTGTTGCTTATATATGACCGCGGCGGCGGCGCAGCGCGCTCCCGGCCTAGCACGTCAAAAATATTTCACAAAAGGGGTTGCGGAGACCGGGGCGGGTGCTTAGAATCACGCCTCTTTCGCGCTAACGGAAACGCAGCGCGGGGGAAAGAAGGGAAGCGGTGCTGTTGAAGTCGGTTTTAGCGACTCCAGTGCATACGAATTTAAACCGCAGTCGTCGCAACGAAGTAGTTAAAAAAGTTGTTGACGAGTTTTAAAAAACGGTTGATAATCTCGCTTCTCTGCTGCTGAAAACGCAGCGCTGCTGAGAAACACGG